>NZ_JAXOJX010000049.1:0-60257 GCF_034427735.1 Azohydromonas lata | reverse complement strand
CAGCGCGGCGCGCAGCGTGGGCGCGAGCTGCACGGCGTCGCCGAACTTCAGGTAGACCACGTGCATGTTGCCGGCCGCCTGCTGCGCGGTGGGCTGGTCCAGTTGCTCGACGAGCTTGCGCGTGAGCGCTACCCGCGCCGGGTTGGCCGCGCGCACCAGCAGGCTGTTGGTGCGCGGGTCGGCCAGCACCGTCACCGGGTAGCCCTCGCCGGCGCGCGCGGCGGGGTTCCTGGGCGCCGCGTTGGCGTTGCCCGCGCTGGGCGCCGCCGCGGCGCCGCCCTCCAGCATGCGGTTGACCAGCACCGCCAGGTCGCTGGCGATGGCGTGGCGCAGCGCGACCACCTCCACGTCGCTGGCCGGGCTGACGTCCAGCGCCGTGACGATGCGGGCGATGCGCTGCAGGTTGTCCGCGTAGTCGGTGATCACCAGCGAGTTGTTGCCGGCGTTGGCGTTGATGGTGTTGTTCGGGCTGATCAGCGGCCGCAGCACCGGCACCAGGTTGTTCGCGCTCTCGTGGTTGAGCACGAAGATCTGGGTCACGATCTGGTTGCCGGCCGGCCTGGCGGCACCGTCGCTGACGACGCTGCTCTGCAGCTTGGCCTCGGCCTCCGGCAGCACCTTGTGGATGCCGCCCGCTTCGACGATGGCGAAGCCCTGCAGCCGCAGCGCGGCCAGGAACTGCTCCCAGGCGGCCTGCGGCGCGATCAGCGCCTCGCTGACCAGGTTGAGCGTGCCCTTGACGCGCGGGTCCACCACCAGGTTGCGCCCGGTGATGACCGCCATCCCGCGGGCGACGGTCTCGATGTCGGCGCCCACGAAGTTCAGGGTCACGGGCTCCCGGGCGGCCAGCTTGGCGGCCGGCCGGGCGGGCGCCTGCTGCGGGGCACCGCCCGGGCTGGCCTGCGCGCCGGGCCCGGCGAGCGCGGCACACAGGGCGGCGGCGGCTGAGGCCCGCGGCACCCGCGCGGGGAACGAAGGGAAAGCGGTACGGACACTCATGGGTTCGGACGGGCTGCGGGCAACGCGAAACTCAGCCGGCCGTTCCACAGGCCCTCGCCGGTGGCTTCGAGGCTGGCCTGGACCGGCGCGGCGTGGACCGCCTCACGGAGGTGAACGAGCCAGTCGAACATCAGCTCCGCCGGCGCCTGGCTGAGCGTGACGGCGGGCGGCTCCTCCTTCTCGGCGCCGACCTGCGCCAGGGCGCCCAGGTGCTGTTCGGTGGCCTGGCGCCACGCGAGCGGGGCGTCGGCGTCGGGCGGCTGGTGGGCACAGGCGCGCAGCCCCTCGGCCTCGGCCGCCAGCGTGCGCATCGCGGCGATGTCCAGGTCGAGCCGGCGCAGCTCGTCCGCGGCGCCGCCCAGCGTGCGCAGGGCCGGCGCGATGGCGACGCTCCACAGCCCGAACGCACCCACCAGCGCGGCGCCGGCAGCAACCAGGCGGCGTTCGCGCGGCTGCAGCGCCGCCCAGCCCTGGCGCAGGTTGCGGCGCCAGGTGTGGCGCGATGAGGCGATGAAGGCGCCCAGGGCGCCGCGGGGCGGCGGGGAGGGTGGTGTCGGAGGGGGGGTCATGGGGCCTCGGCCAGGTTCAGGGTCCAGCGCTGGGGGGTGGGGTCCGCGGAGGCCCGGGGGCCCGCAGCCGCCCCGGCCGCAGCCGCAGGCCGCAGCCGCAGCCCGTAGCGGGCCAGCTGGTCCTGCGCGAGCACCGCGTCCGCCGCGTCGAGGCCCAGGCCATCGACGCGAAGCTCGCCGTGCTGGTAGTCGATGCGCTGGACCTGCCGCCCCGCGGGCACCGCGCCGGCCAGGGCCTGCAGCAGGCTCTCCAAGTCGTCCGCAGCGGCCCGCCCGCAGTCCTGGCGCATCTGCCCCACGCCGCGCGCCAGCTGCGCGCGCGCATCGACCACGACGCGCGTGCCCGGCATGCCGGCCAGCAGGAGCTGGCGCACCGTGTCGCGCCGCGCCTGCAGCTCCTGGCGCTGCAGCCAGGCCCAGCCGTTGAGGGCCGCCAACTGCGTGGCGAGCAGCAGCAGGCCCACGCGCGCGAAGCGCCAGGACGGCTCCCGCAGGAAGCGCCCGGCCGCCCGCCCGGCGCGGCGTCGTGCCCGCTCCAGGCCGCCTTGCCGCAGCTCGAACTGCGCCAGGTCCCAGCCGGCGGCGACGCCGTGCAGCCAGTCCTGCTCGGTCGGACGCAGCCGCAGCGCGAGCTGCCGCCAGGACGGGCCCAGCTCGGCCACCTCGGGGATGGCCTCCAGCCGCTCGGGCGGGCCGCTCCACGCCTGGGCCAGCTCGTCCGGCGCGTGCACGGGCCTGCGCCACACCCCCTGCGGGCCGCACACCTGCAGCCAGGCCTGCCGCCGCTCGCCCAGGCCCTCGACCGTGAGCAGCCCCTCGGTGCCGGCCTGCGCCGATCGCGGCCAGGCCGCCGGCACGATACGGCGCACGCGCAGCCCATGGCGCTCCAGTTGCTGCATCTGCCCGGTGAGCCACGACTTGTCGCAGCAGGCCAGCCAGGCCTCGCGCGGTGCCGCTGCGTCGGCCTGCACGCCCGGCTCCAGTGCCAGATGCAGCGCGGCGGGGGCGTCCAGCACGCGCTCCTCGACCAGCCCTTCCAGCACCGCGCGCAGCCGGGCCGGGCGGGTGGAGCGCGGCAGCTGGGGCAGCGTCACCCGATGCCATGACAGCGCGGCGGCCGGCACGACGGCGATGGCCGGCTGGTTCGCGGCGCCCTCAACACCCGCTGCGAGGCCCGCCAGGGATTGCTCGCCACGCTGGGCCAGCGACACGCCGTCCGAGCTCACCGCGTAGCGCAGCGCCGGCCCCGCGGCCGAGGCAGCGCTCATCGGATCAGGAAGGGCGATGAACAGCGTCATGGCCAGGCCTTTACGTTCGCGGCGCTCATTGCACGGTGGCCAGCGTGGGCCGGAGCCAGTCACTCACGATGCGGCCCGCCAGGGCACTTCCGGCCTGGGGCGGCAGCGTCAGGACGAGGCGCACCGCGTCGGGCGGAGGCTGCAGCGGGGTGTCCGCGGCCACCGGGTCGCCGCCGCGGCTGTCGTCGGCCCCGGCCGGTTCGGCGACCCGCCGCGCGCTCGACTGGGCGTGGCTCCAGGCGTTGTCCCTGAAATAGAAGAGCTGCCAGTCCGAGGCCGGCACCACGATGGCCCCGCCTCGCGCCGCAGGCCGACCCAAGGGGCCGGTGCGGGCCCATTCGCCCGCGTCCAGCCAGGCCCGCCGCAACTCGCCGTGGGTGCGCAGCGGGCTGGAGACCCAGCGTTGCCAGGTGATGCCTCGTGCGCTGTCCAGGCGCAAGGCCCAGGCGACCAGCATCAGGCTCGCGTCATCCAGCGCGCTGCGCCGGGTGATGCGCAACACCTGGCCGTTGAAGTCCACGGCACTGGCCAGGCCGGATTCCTGCAGGGCATCCAGGTCGGTGCGCCACTGGAGCAGGCCGGACGCCAGTGCCAGGCCATGGCCGCTGCGCTGCCGGGTGCTGTCCTGCACCCGGGACATGGCATCGAGCGCGCGCCAACCCATCAGCGCCATCAGGCCGAGGATAGAGAACGCCACCAGCAGCTCGACCAGCGTCAGCCCCGCCTGCCGGCCCGCGGCCGCTGCGCCGGCACGGGAAGGAATGCGTCGTCCCACGGCCATCGCCTCACCTCACCTGCAGGCGGGCCTGCGCGGTGGACAGCCGGAGCACGGGCAAGCCCTCGCGCAGCACCTGGACGTCGATGTGGCGGGTGTCGGCCCGCGCCGTCGTGCGCACGCCCAACTGCACCACGTACTGCAGGCCAGCCTGCTCGCAGCGGCGCTCGCTGCGGCCCAGGCCCGGAAGCTCGCGGCGCAGACGCAGCTCGATCAGCACGTTCTCGGCGCACAGCCGGCCCAGCAGCAGGTCGTTCTGCCACGCGGCACCACGGATGAGCGAGGCCCCGGCCTTGTGGCTGGCGATCAGCGCGATGGCCATCACGGCCAGGGCCACCAGCATCTCCACCAGCGTGAAGCCCCCGGCACGCGCCCCGCGGCCCCTTGGCCGCGCGCTCAGCGCGCGACGGCGAACGGGGCCAGCCCGTCGCTGGCGATGCGCACGCGATACGGCCCCAGCACCAGGGTGAGCGCCTGCGCCTGCAGCATGGGCTCGGGCCCCAGCACCAGCTCCCCGGGGGCGGCCACCTGCACTTGCGGCGTCAGCCAGGCAACGGTGCGGCCCTGCGCCGTCCCGGTGAAGCCGAAGCCCCCGGGCCGCGGCTGCCAGCGCACCAGCCGGCCTTGCAGGCGCGACTGCGCGCGGGCGCCCTCCAGCATCGCGGCCAGGCGCATCGCCTCGCGCTCCAGCGCATCGCGCCGGGCATCGGGCAAGGCCGGCTCCACCAGCATCGTGCCCAGCGCTACCAGGCTGATCACCACCAGCAGCTCGACCAACGTGTAGCCCGCGTGCGGCGCCGGCCGGCGCCGCCATGGCGCCCTCGACGGGTGTGACGAAGCCGTCGAGCGGCCTGCAGCCGGCGGAGCCGGGAAGGTGCCTGGGAAGGTCATGGGACGAAGCGAGGACGGGCACTTGGAGGTAGGCGGTCTGGACCTGGAATGCCCGTGTTCTGCAAGTCCCGCGCCGGGGCCGCGGCGCGCCGTCGCTCCAGGGCGGCAGCCGCGCCCATGCCCGCCGCGCCGCGTGGGTTTCCTCACAAGCGCGTGCGGTTTTCGACAGCGTTGTAACGTTTGCTACATAGCGTCCAGCACCGAGGTGCGTCGCCGCCATCGCCATATCCGAACGGCTGCAGCCGCGGGCCGCCGCAGAGGCTCCCTATAGAGAAGCGCTGCGTTCATCGCACGGTGCCCACGCCACGGGGCCGCCGCGTTCACAGCTTCGAGATCAAGCGCCTGAGCGTCTGGCATAGGCATTGCAAGATGCAACGCTATGAACTCAGATACATCACGACTGACAGAGGGCGCTCGGCTGCCTCAGGGTCGGCGGGCCCTCCGGTTCGCCAGGAGCAGGCTGGCCACGGCCGTGGCCTTGATTTGGGTCTCGCCGCCGCTGCTGGCCGCCCCGGCGGGCGGCGTGGTGGCCAGCGGCGCGGCCACCATCGTCCAGCGCGGCAACAGCACCGAGGTCAGGCAGTCCACGCCGAAGGCGGTCATCAACTGGCAGGGCTTCTCCGTCGGCGCCAACGAGAGCGTCAACTTCAGGCAGCCCGGCGCCTCGGCCGTCCTCCTCAACCGCGTCGTCGGCCACGAGAAGAGCGTCATCGAGGGCGCGCTCAACGCCAACGGCAAGGTCTTCCTCGTCAACTCCAACGGCATCCTGTTCACGCGAGGCAGCAGCGTGAGCGCGGGGAGCCTGGTTGCCAGCAGCCTAGACATCGGCGACGGCGACTTCCTGGCTGGCCGCTACACCTTCAGCAAGGCTGGCCCCGGCACCGGCGGCGCGGTCGTCAACCTGGGCACCCTGGCTGCGGCGCCGGGCGGCCACGTGGCGCTGCTGGGCGCGAGCGTCTCCAACCAGGGCCTCATCACCGCGGCCAAGGGCACGGTGGCGCTGGCGGGGGGCGACAAGGTCACGCTCAACTTCAACGGCGACTCCCTGCTGAGCGTGACCATCGACCAGGGCGCGCTCGACGCGCTGGTCGAGAACCGGCAGGCCATCCACGCCGACGGCGGCACCGTGCTGCTCACCGCCAAGGCTGCCGACGAGCTGCTGGGCAGCCAGGTCAACAACAGCGGGATCATCCAGGCGCGGACCATAGACGAGCTCAAGGGCTCCATCACCCTGCTGGCCCAGGGCGGCACCACCACCGTCCGCGGCACGCTGGACGCCTCCGCGCCCCGGGGCGGCGACGGCGGCTTCATCGAGACCAGCGGCCGCAAGGTGGCGATTGCCGAGGAGGCGACAATCACCACCCGCTCCACCCACGGCGCTGCCGGCACCTGGCTGATCGACCCGGACGGCATCACCATCGCCAACCTCGGCGGCGACATGAGCGCCACGCTGCTGTCCCGGCTGCTGCGCGACAACAGCATCGAGATCCAGTCCACCCTGGGCAGCAGCGCGGGCGGCGACCTCAACGTCAACGACGCGCTGAGCTGGGCCGGCCGCACCACGCTGACCCTGACCGCCACCCGCGACGTCAAGGTCAACGCCGCCATCACCGCCACGGGCGCCGGCGCCGGGCTGGTGCTCAAGGCCGGGGCCGACATCGACATCAACGCGCCCGTCACCCTGGCGGGCCGCGGCGCAACCCTGGCGCTGCGCTATGGCGGCGACTACCACCTGCGCACCCCGGCCAGCTACAGCGGCGCCACCCTCGATGCCCAGGGCCAGCCGGTGGCCCGGCAAGACGGCAGCGGCGGCGTGTACGGCAGCCTCACCCTCACCGCGGCGGATGCCCGCCTGAGCCTCAACGGCCAGGACTACACCCTGATCCATGGCATGGACCAACTGGCGGCGCTGGACGACACGGCCGGTACGGCCCGCGGGTATTTCGCCCTGGCGCAAAACCTGGACGCGGCGAGTTGGAGCGCGGCCCACAAAGGTGCCGCGGCCGTCATCAACGAATTTGGCGGCATTTTCGCCGGCCTGGGACACACGGTATCGAATCTCACGCTCAATGCGCCCGAGGCCAGCAATGCCGGACTGGTCGGCAGGGTGGTGGAGACCAGCACCCTTCGCGATATCGGCGTGACCAGAGCCAATATCACGGCCAACAGTTATGCCGGCACCTTGCTCGGGACGTCGGATGCCGAGGTCAATATCAGCAATGCATATGGTACGGGGCACATCACCGTAACGGCGTGGGGCGCCCGGGTCGGCGGCTTGCTGGGCTTTCTGTACGGCACCGTCAAGAGCTCCTATGCCGACGTCGGTATTCAGGCCGACGCCTCCAATTCCAATCTGGGTGGACTGGTAGGCAACGCAATGCTGTTCGATATTCAATATTCCCACGCAAAAGGGAATATTGGCTCCGGGATCGGCATGACTGCAGGCGGCCTGGTGGGCTACGCGGCCAGAGGGTCCATTTCAAATTCCTACGCCACCGGCAACATCAAGGGGGCGCCTGATTCTCAATCCCTGGGGGGGCTGGCCGGTGGATTTTCGACATCGACAGCGAATATCGGCGTGACCAATTCGTTCGCCACCGGGAACGTGACCGGCGGCACCAAGCTGGGTGGCCTGATCGGGGCGATGGGTGCGTCAAACAGCCGGGGAACCATCACCCTCGACAACGTATATGCCACCGGCACGGTAACCGCGAACCAATCCACTGAAATCACCACCGGAGACGGTGTGGGTGGATTGATCGGTTATGCCAATGCCTCCCGAATGACCTTGAACATTTCCAAGGCACATTCGACCGGCGATGTCGTCGTCAACAGCCCCTACGTCACCCGGGCCGGTGGATTGATCGGCTCGGCCACGGTGAAGGAGGGAACGGTTTCAGACAGCCACGCCAAGGGGGATGTAGTGGCGCTCGCCATGAATTCCGGATGGACCGGCGGCTTAGGCGGTTATTTCTCGGGGATGAGCGTTGCCAATTCATATGCCACCGGCGATGTCTCGGGCGGCTCTAGTACCGGGGGATTGCTCGGGGCCTTGGCGGGCGGCGGGTCCATTTCCAGGTCGCACGCCAGTGGCAGCGTTTCTGGATATGCCGGGGCCGGCGGGCTGGTGGGAGTCAACAGCCACGGCCTGATCACTGAATCCTACGCCAGCGGAAATGTGGGCATTTTGGGCCAGGCTGGCCCGGCCCCGGCCGGCCAGGCCGCAGGTGCCCTGGTCGCCGTGAACGAGGGCGAAATAAACAATTCCCAGGCCACCGGCAGTGTCCGCGGTACAGGCAAATTCGTTGGCGGCCTGGTGGGCAACGACTACGGCACGGTCAGCAACAGCACCTATACCGACGTGGCGGCGGAGGCTGCGGCCAGGGCAGCGGCGGAGGCGGAAGCCCGAGCCGCTGCGCAGGCCGCAGCCAGGGCAGCGGCAGAGGCCGAGGCCCGTGCCGCCGCGCAGGCCGCGGCCAGGGCAGCGGCGGAGGCCGAGGCCCGCGCCGCCGCGCAGGCAGCCGCCGGCCAGCTCGATGCGGTGAAGGCGGCCCCGCGTGCCGTGTCCCAGCTCCAGGCCGCCGCCGGCCGGCGCCCTGATTCCATCGACAGCCATATTCAGATCAACGAAATGTCCGAATACAAGGCGGACGTGCGGGCCATCGAAGTTGACGGTGTCCGCTATGAATTGGAAGACGACAAGAAAAAGGAGAGTCGCTAGACCTCCCCAGCCAGGATGCGGAGCTTCTGCCAGTTGGGAGGGGTTTTGGTTCTCGCAGCCTACTGCCGTCATCGGGAACGCTGCCATTTAAACTCAAGCAAGGTGTGAAATGAAGTTTGGTATCCGTCAAGCCATTTCGGTACTCGCCCCGGCAGTATTGGCCGTCGTCGCTTCCCATGCAGGAGCCGCCACGACGTGCACCTATGTCCCCAGCAGCGCGACCTCGGCCTCCTTTGTAATTGCCGTGGCCTCGAATTTCTATGAGCCGGCCCAGGCCTTTGCCCAGGATTTCCTGTCCAATTCCGGCACCACGGCCACGGCGGTCCAGGTCTGCGCCGATTCGACCGGCAACCTAAAAAAGCAGATCAACGGCACCGCGTCCATGCCGGCAGCCGTGGGCTCCAAGAAATACAGCCTGCTGCTCGCGGCCGATGCCGATACGCCGGCCTATTTCGACACGGACCCGACCGGTTCGACCTTTAAGCAGACCGGCGCGAGCGCCTTCCTTTATGCCTACGGTATTCCGGTGCTCTACAGCCAGAAGGTCGCCAAGGCCAACCTGGTGCAGACCGCGACCCCTGGCGCCACCGCGAGCGGATATGCCAACCCGGTCAAGGTCAACCAGACCTACGTGACGAAACTGGCTATCGGCAACCCCACCCTGGCGCCTTATGGGGTGGCCGCCGATGACATCTTGGTGGACATGGGCCAGTCCGGATCCACGACCGACCTGGGCACGAGTTACACCTCGAACTGCTCGCCGTCCTGGACCTGCACCTACAGCAATATCGACTACACCCAGCAGGCCATCCAGTACGCCAGCAACAATATCAAGGCGGGATTCGTCTCCAAGGCCCAGATGTGTTCGGACTCCATTTCGAGCTCCTACTACATCGAGTTTCCTGACTACCAGACCACGCAAAAAGGCATTCTGATCAATTCCACCAACTCCACGCAGAACGCCTACAGCGCCAGCATGGTCGGCTTCATGAACACCAAGAAATCCGCCGATGCCGATTCGGACGGTATTTCCGACTGGAATGAATTCCTGATCAGCCGCTGCTACAAGCAAATCTGACGCCCCTGGCATGAGCCGTCTTCCCCTTGGCATTTTCAGAGGGGAAGCAATATTCCTTCTTTTTCTGCCCGGCCGCAGTGAATCTCGGCGCAGGCTCATTCCCGATTCCTCGCTCACGGAACGCCCGATTGCGGCAGTTTCCCTGCTGCGGGCGAATTCAAAACAAAACCGACCCTCCACCATGCGCTGTACCCGCCCCCGCAACCTTCTGCCCACCCTCATCGCGATGGCGGCTCACCTGGCCTGTGCAGGCGCCTGGGCGCAGACGGCGGCGCCATCCCCGCCCGTGCCTTTCGGCGCCGGCGACGCGCTGCGCCAGGCGCAGCCGCTGCGCCCCGAGAGCCGGCCCACGCCGCCGGCCGCGCCGCAGATCGTGGAGCCGCCCGCGCCGCCGCTGTCGCTGGCCGACGGGCAGACGCTGGCGGTGCGCGAATTCAGGTTCGAAGGGACCGAGGAGGTGCCCGAGGCCGAGCTGCAGGCCCTGGTGGCGCCCTACCGGGGACAGACGCTGAGCATGGCTCGCATCAACGAGGTGGCGGCCCAGGTCACTGCGCTCTACCGCAGCCGGGGCTGGCTGGTGGCGCGGGCCTACGTGCCGCGCCAGGACGCCAGCGCCGGCACGCTGCTGATCCGCGTGCAGGTGGGCCGGTACGGCCGCTTCACGCTTCGCAACGCCTCGCTGGTGGGTGACAGGCTGCTGGAGGGCGTGGCGGCGTCGCTGGCGGCCGGGCAGGCCGCGGTGAGCCGGGCGGCGCTGGAGCGCGCGATGCTCACCATCTCCGACATGCCGGGGGCGCAGTTGCCGCGGCTGACCGTCGCCGCGGGCCAGGCGCCGGGCAGCGCCGACTTCCTGCTGGACGTGCCGGCCGGCCCGCGCTGGGGTGGCTGGCTGGTCGTGGACAACCTGGGCTCGGCCTACACCGGCAAGAACCGGCTCAGCGGCGGCGTGGAGCTGAATTCACCCCTGGGCCAGGCCGACAAGCTCACGCTCAGCGGCATGGCGGCCGAAGGCGGCCGGCTGGACAACGGCCGGCTGGCCTACGCCGCCGCATTGGCCGCCAACGGCCTGCGCGGCGAGCTGGCCTGGTCGAAGACCACCTACGAGCTCGGCGGCGCGTATGCCGACCTGGCGGCGCAGGGCAACGCACGCTCCCTGGAGGCCGCGCTGAGCTACCCGCTGCTGCGCAGCCGCGAGCGCAACCTGCACCTGGGCCTGGGGTTGGCCGCCAGGCGGCTGCGCGACGACATCGGCGCGGAGAGCTCGTCGGTCCGCAAGCGGGCCACCGCCGGCACCCTCGGCCTGCGCCACGAGGACTGACGCGGCCTGGCCGGGCTGCCGGGCCAAACCACGGCCAGCGGCTCGCTGGTCATCGGCCAGCTCGATTTCGACGACCCGGCACAGGAGGCGCTCAACCGCGGCGGCGCGAACACGGCGGGCCGCTACGCCTACCTGAAGCTGGCCGCGGCGGCGCAACTGGAGCTGGCCCCGGCCTGGAGCCTGCGGGCCGGCGCGAGCATCCAGAAATCCCTGGACCGCAACCTCGACCCGAGCGAGCAGATGAACATCGCCGGCCCCGAGGGCGTGCGCGCCTACAGGGAGACGGTCAGCGGCGACAACGGCTATCTGCTGAGCGCGCAATTGCGCTACGCGCTGCCGGCGGCGGGCCTGGCCGAGGGCTTCTCGCATGCGCTGGGCGTGTTCGGCGACCTGGGCCGGGTGTACCTGCAGCACGGCGGCTACAGCAGCGCCGCGGGCGCGCGGCTGTCGGACGTGGGCCTGGGCTACCACCTGCAGCACCGGTCGCTGTCCGGCTCGCTGCAAGTGGCCCATGCGGTGGGCGCGCAGCCGGACAGCGCCCGGGACCACGGCCGCACCCGGGTGCTGCTGCAGGCAGGCCTGAGTTTCTGAACCACGGGAGCACGGCATGGAAAACGCGAAGAACATGGACTGGCTGGGCGGCGCCATCGACTACGGGGTGATCGGCGTGCTGATGCTGCTGAGCGTGCTGGTGGTGGCCATCGGCATAGAGCGCACGCTGTACTTCCGCCGGGTCGAGGCCCAGCGCATGCCCGACATCAAGTCCCTGGAGCTGGCGCTGACCCGGCGGCTGTTCGTGATCGCCTCGGTGGCGAGCAACGCGCCCTACCTGGGGCTGCTGGGCACGGTGTTCGGGATCATGCTGACCTTCTACCGCATGGAGCACGGCGGGGCGATGGACCCGTCGCAGATCATGCTGGGGCTGGCCCTGGCGCTGAAGGCCACCGCGGCGGGCCTGGTGGTGGCGCTGGTGGCGGTGGCCTTCTACAACACGCTGCTGCGCCGGGCCAAGGTGCTCATGCTGCAGTGGGAGATCGCGCATGGATGAACGGCCGTTCGAGCACATGAACATGGTGCCGTTCATCGACATCATGCTGGTGCTGCTGGTGATCGTGCTGACGACCTCCAGCTTCATCGCCAGCGGGCGCATCCCGGTGCACCTGCCGCAGGCCAGCGCGCAGCGCAGCGAACGCGACCCGCGCGAGACGCGGACCATCGACATCGATGCGGCCGGCACGGCGCACTTCGAAGGCCGGCCGCTGAGCGTCGAGGCGCTCAAGGCGCAACTGGCGCCTATGGACAAGGCCACGCCCTTCCTGCTGCGCGCGGACCGCACGGTGCAGTTGCAGCGCTTCGTGGACGTGGCCGATGCGCTCAAGCAGCTGGGCATCTCCAAGGTGGCAGTGCAGACGCAGAGCACGAGACCGTGAGCGCCCTCCTTGCCACCGGCGCGTTGGCGAGGCCGGCCGCGCGGCCGGGCGCCCGCTTTCCCGCGCCGGCCGAGCGGGCTTCGGCGCCGGCCGCGCAGACTGGGCGTGCCCATGACGCCCGGGGCCTGGCCTTCTCGCTGCTGGTGCATGCCCTGCTGGCCCTGGCGTGGCTGGCGTTCGAGAGCTTCGAGCCGCAGCCCGTGCGGCGGGAGAGCCCGCTGGCGGTCGAGCTGTTCGGGATGGTGAGCCATCGGCAGGTGGAGCAGCAGCAGCTGGGCCGGGACGAGGGCCGTGCCGCGGCCGACGCGGCGCCCCCTTCGGCCCAGGCGCCGCAGCCGCGCGCGCCCGTGCCGGCCCGCCCCGAAGCGCCAAAGGAGCGGCACGAGAAGCGCTTGCGCAGCGAAACGGCATCCGCCGCGCCGAGCCCGGTGCAGGTCAGCGAGCCCGCGCGCGAGCCGGTTGCGCCGCCAACCGCGGAGGAACCGGCGCCTGCCGCCATGCCGGCGGCCACGGGTACCCCGTCTTCAGCCCTGGGGGGCGAGGAACAGCGCCTGCAGCAGGCGGTGCCGATGCGCGAGCCCTCCGCCGACCTGATCCGCCAGTACCTGGCCGGCTTGAAGAAGGCGATCCAGCGCCGGCTGGCCTATCCGGCGCAGGCGCGGGCGGAGGGCGCGACTGGCGCGCCCATCGTCCGCTTCGTCATCACCAGCGCCGGGGAGGTGCTGCCCGGCTCGCTGGGCATCCAGCGCAGCAGCGGCCATGGCGCGCTGGACGAGGCCGCCCTGCACGCCGTGCGGGCGAGCGTGCCGCTGGAGGCGCCGCCGCGGCAGATGGCGGTGGTGCTCACGCTGTCCTTCGCGCAGGAGCCGTGATGCGGGCGCGGGCGCCCGGCTCGCGCAGCCGGGGGGCGGCCTTGATCCTGGCGCTGCTCGTGGTGGCGCTGGTCACGACGCTGGCGACCTCCGCCTACTGGCTGCAGTGGCGCGATCTGGAGGTGGGCGCCGCCGACCTGGAGCGCCAGCGCAGCCAATGGATCCTGAACGCGGCCCTGGATGGGAGCCTTGCCGTGTTGAACGACGACGCCCGCGAGGCGGATCACCTGGCCGAGCCGTGGGCGGCGCCGCTGCCGGACACCCGTCTGTCGTCGATGGGCGCGCTGGGCTTCGCCTCCGAAGGCGAGGGCCTGCATCTGAGCCGACGCATCACCGACCTGCAGGGACGGCTGAACGTGGGTGACCTGGCGCGTTACGGCGAAGTGTCCGACGCGGGCTGGGCCGCCTTCACCCGGCTGTTCGAACGGCTCAACCTGCCACTGGCCGAGCTCACGCGCTTGAAGGCGGGGCTGCAGGCCAGCATGAGCTCGGCGGCCCCCGGAAATGATGCCGCCGCGGCGTTGCGGCCCGCGCGGCCGGACGATCTGCGGCGGCTGGGCTTGAGCGCTTCCACGCTCGAGCGGCTGGCGCCCTACATCGCCTGGTTGCCCATGCGCACGACCGTCAATCTCAACACCGCGTCGCCAGAGGTCCTCTATGCGGCCATTCCGAACCTGAACCAGGCTTCCGAGCACAAGCTGATCCAGTTGCGGTCCGGCACGCCCTTCAGGTCGCTGGAGACGGTCAGTACCAGCCTGTCTGCTCCCGAGGGCAGTGGGCCGGTGCCGCAGATCAGTGCCTCGTTGCACGGCGTCGGCAGCCGGTATTTCGAGATCGAGATTGCCCTGAGCAAGGCGGACCAGACGTTGATCGAACGTACCGTCGTTCAGCGGGACCGAACCGGAGTTCGGCTGCTTCAGCGGGCCAGTGCGCGGCAGTGATGCCTTCCGCGTTCGCCTGCCTGATTTTTGAGCCCACCAGATGCCGCCAAGCACATCAACGCCTTGCCACGGCGGCCGGCAAAAAACGTGCTGTCTCCAAGTGGTGGTAATCTTTCCGCCAAATGGAGTATTGGACATGACGGCCATCGCCCGCACCAAGAAGCCCCAGTCCCCCGTGACACCTCCGGTTGTCGCGGTGGGCATGCGCAGCCGTACGCCACGGCAGGGTGCCGGTGCGCGGCTGTGGGGCGTGCTCGGGCGCAGCGGCGCCCGTAACTCGCGGGCCGTGTTCCATGAACTGCTGGGCCTGGTCACCGACTGCCCGCCGGTAGACCTCTACGACGCCGTGGAGGAAGGTGTGCCGACCGCGGTGGTCTCGGTCATTGCCGGTGCCTTCGGCGGCACGAACGAGTCAGTGATGGCGCTCATTGGCGTTTCCGAGACCACCTTCCGACGCAAGCACGAAGCCAGTGAGCCGCTGCCCGAAGTGGCCGGCCATCGCGTCATGGGTTTCCTGCGCATCGTGGCGCGGCTGCAGCGGCTGCTGCAGGAAAGCGGCGACTCGGCGCAGCTGGCGGACTTCGACCTCGATGCCTGGGTCAGGGACTGGATGCGCGAGCCCTTGGCCGAGTTCGGCGGCAAGACGCCGGCGCAGATGCTGCGCAATCCGGAAGGCCAGCGCGCCATCGAGGAGCTGCTTGACCGCATGCGCGGCGGCCTGCCCGCATGACGGTGTCCCTCTGGCGCATCGCAGCCGACACACCTTCCTGGACGGCCGATGACATGGCAGGCAAGGGTGCGGCCCACAAGGGTGGCCGCTGGAACGGCCCCGGCGAGCATGTCACCTATGCGTCAACCACCATCGCCCTTGCGGCCTGGGAAACGCGCGCGCATCTGGGCCGAGGCGGCACACAGCTGCCTTTCAACCGATGCCTCGTGCGCATCGACGTCCCCGACAACGTGTGGGCTGCCCGCATGCAAGTGCCGCGGCCATTGCCTGTAGGCTGGAACGCCATCCCGGAAGGCCTGGTGTCACGCAGCATCGGCTCGGCTTGGCTGGCCGGGGGTGCTTCGGTACTGCTGGTGGTGCCCTCAGTCATCATCGAAGAAGAGGACAACGTGCTGATCAACCCGGCGCATCCGGATGCACGGCAGCTTCTGCCCGAGAAGGTGCGCCGGTTCCTTTACGACCCTCGTGTCTGAGGGAATTGGCGTCAGGCAAGCGCGCCTGCCGGGGTATGTGCATTTTTGTAGACGGCGCAACCATGAACAAGACCGCTGGGACAGCGCCAAGGCTCAATGCATTCCCAGCGTGTGTCATCAATAAGGTTTATGTGAAATTGATTGCCGTCATACCGAGGGCCGGCGCGAGGTGCCGGGCATGAGCCGTGGCCTGCCGCCACCGGCTCTATACACTGCCCGCCAGATCAACTGACCGTGATGGCCAGGGGGCGGTGGACATGGACAACGGCAAAGAGCTCGGCCCCATCGCGGCCTACGACCTGATCGTCATCGGCGCGGGTTCCGGCGGCGTGGCCGCATCGCGCCGCGCTGCCGCGCATGGCGCGCGCGTGCTCATCGCCGAGGCTGACCGCGTGGGCGGCACCTGCGTGATCCGCGGCTGCGTGCCCAAGAAGCTCATGATGTACGCCGCAAGCCATGGCCAGCTGCTGCGTGAAGCGGCCGGCTATGGCTGGGTGGGCATGGCGGGCCGCTTCGAAATGGAGCGCTGGGCCGACGCCAAGGCGCGCGAGATCACGCGGCTCGAAGGGCTCTACCGCGGGATGCTGGCCGATGCGGGCGTCGATCTCGTGAACGGCCGCGCACGGTTGCTGGGCCCCGGGCAGGTTGAAGTCGCGGGGCGCACGCTGCGCAGTGAACGCGTGCTCATCGCCACGGGTGGCTCGCCCGCCCAGGACGCCTTGCCGGGGCTGGACTTGGCCATGACCTCCAACGAGGTGCTCGACCTGCGGGAGGTGCCGTCCACGCTGCTGGTGGTGGGCGGCGGCTACATCGCCGTCGAGTTCGCCAGCATCCTGGCGGCGCTGGGCGCTCAGGTCACGCTGGCCTTCCGCGACGCGCTTCCGCTGCGGGGGTTTGACCACGATCTGCGCAAGCGCCTGGCGCACGCGCTGACGGAGCGCGGCATCACGCTCGCAGGCGGCGTGGGCTTGGATGCGCTGACGCACACCGCCGAGCGCTTCGAGCTGCAGCGGGCCGACGGCTCGGTGCTTGGTGCGCAGGCGGTTCTCAACGCCACGGGCCGGCGGCCCAACACGGCGGGCCTGGGCCTGGAGCAAGCGGGCGTGGACATCGACGAACGCGGCGCCATCACCGTGGACATCGACAGCCGCACCACGGTCCAAGGCATTTGGGCCATAGGCGACGTCACCAACCGCGTCAATCTCACGCCCGTGGCCATTGCCGAAGGGCGGGCCTTCGCCGACAGCGAGTTCGCCCACCACGCCGTGCGCGTGGACCACCGCACGGTGGCCAGTGCGGTGTTCACCGAGCCCCCCATCGCGACGGTGGGCCTGACGGAGACCGATGCGGCCCGCCTGGGCCCGGTGGACGTGTACGAATCCGACTTCCGGCCGATGCGCACCGCCTTCGTGGGCAGCCAGGCCCGCAGCTACATGAAGCTGGTGGTGGACGGCTTGAGCGACGTGGTCCTGGGCATCCACATGATCGGCACCGACGCGCCGGAGATCGTGCAGAGCCTGGCCGTGGCCATGACCTGCGGCGCCACCAAGCGCGACTTCGACCGCACGCTTGCCGTGCACCCGACGGCCGCCGAGGAATTCGTGCTGATGCGCGAGCCCACCCGCCGCCATGGCAAGCCGCCCCAGGGGCCTGCCGGTACCGCGCCAAGCTGAAGCGGCTAGGCCTTGGGCCGCAAGCTCTGCCAAGCCGCCATCAGTGCCGCCAGCGCGTCCCGGTACAGGCGCGGACGCCAGCCGCGGCGCATGTAGCGTTGCGCGCGCCCATGGAAGGCGGGGACGGGCTGCACGCCCAACAGGTAGCCGCGCACGTCTTCATTGACCGTCACCGAGGCCACGACGTGGCCCCTGCCGTCCACGGCATGGATGAGGGTGCCGCGCCAGTCGTCCTCGGCAAACCAGTGCGCGGGCAACGCCACGGGAAGCTTGGAGGTCACCATGGCGGCGACGGTACAGCGCCAGCCTCGACATAGCCGCCACGCAGGGTTTTCACGGTCGTGGAAACCGAAACGCTGGCACGTGCGGGCGTACCTACCATGGCGATACGCCCGCACACACAACGGTTGGGGTGTTCCACAGCAGCATCCTGACCCACGACGACATGGACCAGCTTCCCCCCGCCGCAGGCCCCCTCGACAGCGGCCACCCCGAGTACGAATCGGCATTCGCAGAACTGGAGCGCAGGGCTGCGCGTGGCGAGTTCACCCTGGCGCAGTGGCGCCACGAAGTCCACGCGCTGCGCCAGCGCTGCACCGCCGGGCGGCCCGTGCCCCTGTGGCGGCGGCACGGCAACCTGCCCGCTTGAACGGCCGGCAAGCCCCGGCACCGCAGCCGCTACTGCCTGTTTTTTAGGCAGCGCGTGCCGCGGCTTATGAATCAATGACTTGGCTTCGCCAAGCGCCCTTATTCCACGGACTTGTCCACAGAAGCCGTGGGTAACTTCGCCACCGCATCCCTGGCGGCGCGCCCACGGCGTGGAGCTCAGCAGCGCTCCAGGGCCATGGCGATGCCTTGGCCGACGCCTATGCACATGGTGGCGATGGCACGCCGGCCGCCCGTGCGTTCGAGCTGGCGCAGCGCGGTGAGCGCCAGGCGCGCGCCCGACGCGCCCAAGGGATGGCCGAGAGCGATGGCGCCGCCGTTGGGATTGACGCGGGGGTCGTCGTCGCGCAGGCCCAGCTGGCGCAGCACGGCCAGGCCCTGGGCAGCGAAGGCTTCATTCAGCTCGATCACGTCCACGTCGGCGAGCGACCAGCCCACGCGCGCCAGCAGCTTTTGCGTGGCCGGCGCCGGGCCCATGCCCATGATGCGCGGCGGCACGCCGGCCACGGCCATGCCGACCACGCGGCCGCGCGGCTTGAGGCCGTAGCGCTCCACCGCGGCGTCCGACGCCAGCAGCAGCGCCACGGCGCCGTCGTTGACGCCGGAAGCATTGCCGGCCGTCACCGTGCCGTCCGGGCGCACCACGCCCTTGAGCTTGCCGAGCTGCTCCAGCGTCGTGTCCGGCCGCGGATGCTCGTCCACGCTCACCGACAGCGGCTCGCCCTTCTTCTGCGGAATCAGCACGGGCACGATTTCCCCGGCGAAGAAGCCGGCCGCCTGTGCGGCCTTGCAGCGCTGCTGGGAGCTCCAGGCCATCAGGTCCTGGTCCGCGCGCAACACGCCGAATTCGGTGGCCACGTTCTCGGCCGTCTCGGGCATGGAGTCGATGCCGTACTGCGCCTTCATCTTCGCGTTCACGAAGCGCCAGCCGATGGTGGTGTCCTCCACCTTGGCCGCGCGCGAGAAGGCGCTGTCGGCCTTGCCCATGACGAAGGGCGCGCGCGTCATGCTCTCCACGCCGCCGGCAATGACCAGGTCCATCTCGCCCGCCCGGATGCCGCGCGCGCCCTGCCCAATGGCGTCCAGCCCCGAGCCGCACAGGCGGTTGAGCGTGCCGCCGGGCACGTCCACCGGCAGCCCGGCCAGCAGGGCCGACATGCGCGCGACGTTGCGGTTGTCCTCGCCGGCCTGGTTGGCGCAGCCGTAGAGCACGTCGTCCACCGCGGCCCAATCGACGCCGGGATGGCGCTCCATGAGGGCGCGCATGGGCACGGCGCCCAAGTCGTCGGCGCGCACGCCGGCCAGCGCGCCGCCGTAGCGGCCGAAAGGCGTGCGCACGCCGTCCACGATCCAGGCATTGAGGGGCTTGGCCATTGAGGTCTCCGTATCAAGAGCTTGTTGACAGCGGGACGAGCGCCGGCGGCCTCACCGCCGGCACCCCGCCCAGGAACAGGTCGGCGACGACGGAAGCCATCGCCTCGTGATTCAAACCACCGTCCGGCCGCAGCCAGGTGAACATCCAGTTGATCATTCCGAACAGCAGCATGGTCAGCGGCTTGGAGAGGCTGGCGGCGTCCAGCTCCGGGCGCAGCTGCTGTATGGCCTGCGCGAAGCCCGCCACTAGGCGGCGCTCCTTGACGACCACGCGCTCGCGGTCCGCCTCTTCGAGAAAGCGCACGTCCTCGGTCAGCACGCGGTGGGCGTGCTGGGCGCCGGAGTACTCCTCGACGAAGCGCCGTATGAGCTCGCGCAGGCGCTGCTCGGCCGTGAGGTTCTCGCCGGCCACCTCGTCCACCAGCAGCTCCAGCTTGGAGACATGCCCTTCGACGATGTTCACCAGCAGCGTGTACTTGTCGCGGTAGTAGTGATAGAGCGTGGACTTGGACAGGCCCGCCGCCTCGGCGACCTGGTTCATGGAGGTGGCCGGGTAGCCGCGCTCGGCGAAGAGGCGGGCCGCGTGGGAGAGGATGGCCTCCCGCTGCTCGTCATAAGCGGAGGTGCGAATGCGGACCATGGTGGTTCTTTCCTGTGGAGTACTGCGTGCCAGATGTCCGCCATCTTGCAGCAGGCATGCCCGCATCCGCCTTGCAGCGGGATGTACCGGCTTTTCCACGGAGCACGCGCAAGGCCACAACACCTTCAGCGCGCCCTGCTCACTTCACTCCAGGCTTCACGCGTGGAAGCTGCCGCCGGCATGCTGCAGCCGCGTCAGCAGCGGCGAGCGCCTGTAGCGCGTGTCGCCATAGTGGTCCTGCAGGTGGCGCAGCACGGTGGCCACGCGCGCCGCGCCCAGCGCGTCGGCCCAGGCCAGCGGGCCCACCGGGTAAGCCGTGCCCAGCTTCATGGCCACGTCGATGTCGCGCGCCGTCGCGCCTGACCACGTGATGACGTCGGCCGCCTCGTTGGCCAGACAGCACACGGTGCGCATCAGCACCAGGCCGGCCACGTCGTCCAGCGCCAGCAGCGCGATGCCGGCAGCCTGCAACACGGCGGCGAGCGCGGGCAGGTGGCCTTGCGCGCCCACGGACGCGGCGGCGCCCAGGAGCGGCGTGGCCGCGAAGTCGCGCGCCAAGTCCAGCAGCAGCAGCGGGCCCGCAACGTCGGTGGCGGCGCGCTCGGTGGCGGTGCGACCGTCGGTGAGCGCCACGCGCACGCCGCCCACGGTGAAGGTTTCCGCGGGCAGGCCCGCATCGGCCTGAAGGGCCACGCCGGCGGCTTGCAGCCGCTGCACCAGCGGTGCCAGCGCACCCATGTCCGCGGCGCAGGCGACGGCAGGCGCGGCGGATGCGGGCGCCACCACGTCCACCTGCGGCGCCGGCACGTCGGCGCCGTAGCGATGAAACCCCTGCCCGCTCTTGCGGCCGAAGCGGCCGCTGCGCACCAGTTCCTGCTGGATCAGGCTGGGCGCGAAGCGCGGGTCGAACGCGGTGGCCTGGAACACCGATTCCGTCACCGACAGGTTCACTTCCACGCCGATCAGGTCCATCAGCTCGAACGGCCCCATGGCGAAGCCGCCGGCCTCGCGCAGCAGCTTGTCCACGGCCGCCGCCGGGGCAACGCGCTCGGCCAGCAGACGCAGCCCTTCGGCGTAGTACGGCCGGGCCACGCGGTTGACGATGAAACCGGGCGCGTTGGGTGCGTCCACCGGGGTCTTGCCCCAGGCCTGGGACAGCGCATGCAGCGCCGGCACCAGGGCCGGGTCGGTCTCCACGCCGCGGATGATCTCCACCAGCTTCATGCGCGTGGCCGGGTTGAAGAAGTGCAGGCCGATGAGCCGCTGCGGATGCTGGAGCCCCTGGGCCACGGCCGTGACGGAAATGGACGAGGTGTTGGTGGCCAGCACCGCCTGCGCGCCCAGGACGTTTTCGAGCTGCCTGAACAGCTGCTGCTTGGGCTCCAGCTTCTCGACGATGGCCTCGATCGCCAGTCCGCAGCCTTCCAGCGCCTCCAGCCGCTCCACCGCCACGAGACGCTCCCGCGCGCCGTCGCGCTCGGCGGCCGTCATGCGGCCCCGCTGCACGGCGCCGTCGAGGTCGGCCGCGATGCGCTCCAGCGCCCGCACCGCCGCACCGGGCTGCATGTCGAAAAGCCGGACCTCGTGACCCGCCTGCGCCGCCAGTTGTGCAATGCCGGCGCCCATGCTGCCGGCGCCAATCACGGCCACGCGGGTGGTGGCGTCCAGGGTTTTTGGATTCATGCGGGTGATGCGATTGAAAGGGTTCAGACGGCGGCCGGTCCACGCGGCGCACGGTCGTGCGCTGCGGTCCTTGACCTGCAGCAAACGCACATTGACCGACCGGTCGGTCGATATTAAGCTGCCCCGAGTTCCTGATGCAAGTCAAAGTCGTCTTCAGGAAAACCCTAGGTAGCAGCGGGCCCTGCCCGTTGCGCACGCGCCGACTTCCCTCATAGGTGTTCGCATGACCCTGTTCGACACGCACCGCCCCTTGCTTGACGCTGCCGTGCAAGCCACCCGCACGCGCGGCCATTGGACGCCTTTTCCTGAGATGCCCTCGCCCAAGGTCTATGGCGAAACGGCCCAGGCCGACGGCGAGGCCGCCGTGGCGGCGCTGTTCGGCCGCGACTACCCGCTGTCGCAGCCGGGCGAAACGGCCCGCGTGGCCTGCGAGCGCTCGCCCTACGGTGTGAAGCTGGGCATCCGCTACCCGGAATGCGCGCCGCAGGCGCTGGTGGATGCCGCGCTGGCCGCCGAACCGGGCTGGCAGGCCATTGGCGCGCAGGGCCGCCTGGGCGTGCTGCTGGAGGCGCTGATGCGCATACACCGCCGCAGCCACGAGCTCGCCCGCGCGGCCATGCTCACCACCGGCCAGGGCGCGCTGATGGCCTTCCAGGCCGCCGGCCCCCACGCGCAGGACCGCGCGCTGGAGGCGCTGGCCTATGCCTGGAAAGCCATGGACGACGTGCCCGCCGAGGCGCTGTGGGACAAGCCGCAGGGCAAGAACCCGCCGCTGGTGATGAGCAAGCAGTTCGAGATTGTGGGCCGCGGCGTGGCGCTGGTGATCGGCTGCGCCACCTTCCCCACCTGGAACACCTATCCGGGCCTGTTCGCGGCGCTGGCCACGGGCAATCCGGCCATCGTCAAGCCGCACCCGCAATCGGTACTGCCCGCCGCGCTGACGGTGAGCGTGCTGCGCGACGTGCTCGCCGAGCAGGGGCTGGACCCCAACGTGGTCACGCTGGCCGTGAGCGAGCGCCCGCAAATGACGCAGGCGCTGGCCACTCACCCGGCCGTGGCCTCCATCGACTTCACCGGCGGCAACGCTTTTGGCCGCTGGCTGCAGGACCATGCGCGCCAGGCGCGCGTGTACGCCGAGATGGCGGGCGTGAACACGGTGGTGGTGGAGTCCACCCACGAATACGCCGCCCTGCTGCAGAACCTGGCCTTCTCGCTGTGCCTCTACAGCGGCCAGATGTGCACCACCACGCAGAACCTGCTCGTCCCCCGCGAAGGTATCCGGACGGACCAGGGACCCAAGAGCTTCGAGCAGTTCGGCCAGGACCTGGCTGCCGCGGTGGACAAGCTGGCCTCCAACCCCAAGATCGCCTCCTCCGTGCTGGGTGCCATCGTCTCCAGGGACGTGTGGCAGCGCGTCGATGCCGCCCAGGGCGTGGGCCGCACGCTGCTGGCCTCCCGGCCGCTGCCGCACCCCGACTTCCCGGAGGCGCAGGCGCGCACGCCGGTGATCGTGGCGCTGGACCAGGCCGATGCGTCCGTCTACCGCATGGAGTGCTTCGGCCCCGTGTCCTATGTCGTGGCCACCGACTCGGCCGCAGCCGCCGCGCAACTGGCCGAGGACGTGATACGCGAGCACGGCGCCCTCACCCTGGGCGTGTACTCCACCGACGAGGCTTTCATCCAGCGCATGGAGGCCGTTGGACGGCGCGCCCGCGTGGCGCTGTCGGTCAACCTCACGCAGGGCGTGTACGTCAACCAGGCGGCGGCCTTCTCCGACTACCACGGCAGCGGCGGCAACCCCGCGGCCAATGCCAGCTACGCCACGCTGGCCTTCGTGGCGGACCGCTTCGTCGTCGTCCAGCGCCGCCGCCACGCCTGAAGGGAACCGCCATGCCCTGCTACAGCCTCGAAGGCGTGATTCCCGTGGTGGACCCCACGGCCTACGTGCACCCCAGCGCCGTGCTCATCGGCGACGTGATCGTGGGCCCCCACTGCTACGTCGGCCCGGCCGCCTGCCTGCGCGGCGACTTCGGCCGCATCGTGTTGCAGGCCGGCGCCAACGTGCAGGACACCTGCGTGATCCACGGCTTCCCGGACCAGGAAACGCTGGTGGAGGAGAACGGCCACATCGGCCACGGCGCCGTGCTGCACAGCTGCGTGGTGCGCCGCGATGCCATGGTGGGCATGAACGCCGTGGTGATGGACGAGGCCGAGGTGGGCGAGAAGGCCATCGTCGCCGCCTGCGCCTTCGTCCCCGCGGGCGTGAAGGTGCCGCCGCGCACGCTCATGGCCGGCGTGCCGGCCAAGGTGCTGCGCGAGCTCAGCGACGCGGAAGTCGCCTGGAAGCTCGAAGGCACGCGCGTCTACCAAGACCTCACCCGGCGCAGCCTCGCCTCCATGCAGGAGGTGCAGCCGCTGGCCGCCGTGGAGGCCGATCGCCCAACGCTGCAGGCGCCCGCCGTGCAGCCGCTCATCGCCACCAAGCGGGGCTGACTCCTTTCGACCTCAATCGACCATGACTGAAGAAAGCAACCTGCTCGTCGAGCGCGACGGCCGCGGCGTCGCGCGCGTGACCCTGCACCGGCCGGCGGTGCTCAACGCCTTTGACGAGGCGCTGATCGCGCGGCTGACCGAAACGTTTGAGAGCCTGTCCAACGACGCCGCCGTGCGCGTGGTCGTGCTGATGTCGCAGGGCCGCAGCTTCTGCGCCGGCGCGGACATCGAGTGGATGCGCCGCGCGGCGGCCAACGACCAGGCCGCCAACCTGGAGGACGCGCGCCGCTTCGCCCGCATGATGGCGGCCATCGACCGCTGCAATAAACCGGTGGTCGCGCGCATCCAGGGCGGCGCCTACGGCGGCGGCGTGGGTTTGGCTTGCGCCGCGGACATCGCCATTGCCAGCGAGCACGCCAAGTTCGCCGTCAGCGAAGCCAAGTTCGGCATCCTGCCCGCCGTCATCGGCCCTTACGTCGTCAACGCCGTGGGCCCGCGCCAGGCGCGGCGCCTGGCGCTCACCTGCACGGTGGTCGGCGCCGCCGAAGCGCTGGCCATGGGCCTGGTGCAACAGGTGGTGGCTGCCGACCAGCTCGACGCCGCCGTCGAGCAGTGCATTGCCGAGCTGCTGGCCAACGGGCCGGCGGCGCAGGCGGAAATCAAGACGCTGTTCGCGCAACTGTCCGTGGGCCCGGTCACGGCGCCGGTGCAGGAGCTGACGGCGCAAACCATCAGCCGCGTGCGCAGCACCGGCGAGGCGCGCGAAGGCTTTGCGGCCTTCCTGGAAAAGCGCCCGGCAAGCTGGCGCCACTGAGCCCCGGCAAGCACCGCCTTCCCTCAACCCACGCCATCCGCATCGGTCCTTTGGGGACGGGTGCGGATGGCGTTTTCGTTTCTCGCACAACCTTCCTTGACCGGCCTTGTGGCTGGGACGACATGCGTGTCTGATGCTGCCCCAATCAAAAGCCGACCGATCGGTCGAACTTTGATCCCCGTCAACATTCAGCCCGGGGTGCGCCATTAACTTTTGGTCCGCGCTGCAAAGCGCCTGTCAAGCCGATGGATCAAATTCTTGGAGACACCTATGCACAACGAACGCCTCGCGGAAACCATGGAATTCCCGCCTGCGACGCCGC
Organism: Azohydromonas lata; assembly: GCF_034427735.1. Lineage (NCBI taxonomy): Bacteria > Pseudomonadati > Pseudomonadota > Betaproteobacteria > Burkholderiales > Sphaerotilaceae > Azohydromonas > Azohydromonas lata. The sequence continues at coordinate 35,497 of NZ_JAXOJX010000049.1, read as the reverse complement.
AGCCCAACGTCTACCCGCTGTCGTGGCGGCGCCAGACCGGCAAGCTGGAGGAGGTGTGGGATGCCGCGCAGCGCGAGAACTGGGACCCCAAGCACCTGTGCTGGGACACGTTTGACGCCGAGTCCTACTCCTGGGAAGAGCGCGAGGCCATTGCCTACTGGTGGACGCTGCTGTCGGTGTTCGACGCCTCGGCGCCGCCGGTGTTCGCCTCGGCCTTCATCAAGACCTACGAGGCGCATGAAGAAGATGCCGTGCGCCGCTGCTTCTTCTCCGTGACCCGCGACGAGCAGAACCACGAGCAGATGTGCGGCCTGGCCATCACCAAGCTGCTGGACCACGAGGACCCGCTGACCTACGAGCCCAAGACCGAGCTGGGCCGCAAGCTGCAGAAGAACGCCAAGTGGCTCTACTACAACGGCGGGCGCTACTGGAGCGGCTACAAGGCCGCCGTGCCCAAGTACAGCCTGGCGGTGCTGTTCAGCTCCTTCCTGATGGGGGAGATTGCGGCCGCGACCATCTTCCACCAGATGGCCGAGGGCTGCCGCGAGGAGGTGTTCAAGGAGAGCTTTCGCAACATCGGCCGTGACGAGGGCCGGCACATGGCCATCTGCATGGCGCTGATGGAGCGCGACTATCCGAAGATGGACCTCTCGGACAAGCCGCTCATCACCAAGCAGGTGCGCGCGGGCTATCTCTTCCTGTCGGCCGTGCTGTTCGAGCCGCCGGTGGACTTCTGGGACCTGCCCAACGACTTCATCGCCAACCAGCGCGCGGGCGAGGAAGTGGCGCGCGCCGCGGGCTTCCACATTCCCGGCTACGAGCAGAAGAAGGAGAACTGGAAGCAGGCCATGCTCAACCTCAAGGGCGTGCTGGACCGCTACGACATCCCCTTCCCCGCCATTCCCGAGGTCGGCATCAGCGGTCAGGAAGTGACCGACATCGACATGGCCAGCATCATCCCGGTGTTCTGAGCATGACTGCGCGCATTCGCCTCTACCCCTCCGGCAAGGAAGTCGACTGCGCGTCCGGCGACACCGTGCTGGCCGCGCTCGAGAAATCAGGCTACGCCCTGCCCAACAACTGCCGCGCCGGTGCGTGCGGCGAATGCAAGGTCAAGGTGCGCGAAGGGCGCTTCGACCAGGGCATGGTGCTGGACATGGCGCTCTCGGCCGAGGAGCGCGCGCAGGGCTTCGGCCTGATGTGCATGGCCAAGCCGCTGTCCGAGGAGCTCGTCATCGAGTGGGGCACGGCGGACGCGCAGCCGCGGCTGTTTCCGCCGCGCGAAAACCAGCTCTACGTGGTGGCCGACCGCGTGCTGCGGACGCCCCGCATCGTGGAGCTGCGCCTGCGCCCGGTGGGCCAGCCCATGCGCTACTGGCCGGGCCAGTACGTGATGTTGGGCGACGCGCGCGCGGGCGCGCCGCCGCGGCCCTACTCCATCGCCAACGCGCCGCGGCCTGACGGCGAGATCACGGTGCAGGTCACGCGCGTGGACGAGGGCAGCACCAGCCGCTGGGTGCACGAGCACCTGCTGCCCGGCGCGCGCGTCAAGCTCGCCGGCCCCTACGGCACCTTCATTGGCGACCCCTCGGTGGACACGCCCGTGCTGTGCATGGCCGCCGGTTCCGGCCTGGCGCCCATCCTGGCCTTGGCCGAGGCCGCCCTGCGCCGGGGCTACAAGCGGCCGGTGACGCTGCTGTTCTCGGCCCGCACGCGCGAGGACCTGTATGCCGCCGGGCTGCTGGAGTACTGGCAGGCCAAGCACCGCAACTTCACGTTCAAGCCCACGCTGACGCAGGAACAGGGGCCGGGGCTGCATGGCCGCATCCCGCAACTGCTGCCCGACCTGTTCAAGGATTTGTCGGGGCACTCCGTGTTCGTGGCCGGCACGCCGGGCTTCGTCAACGATTGCGTGGAGGCGGCGCGCCGCCTGGGCGCGCGCCAGGAGCTGACGCACACCGAAGGCTACTTCGGCCAGGCGCCGGCGATGGAGCCGCCCAGGAGCCGGATGGTGGGTTGATTCGACTTCTCGTTCGAAGCTGAAATTTTCCCGTCATGCCCGCGAAGGCGGGTGTGACGAGGTCATTTCAGCGTGGAGAACGAATTGGAATGAAGCCTCCACCCGGAAACGAAAAAACGGCCGCGCGAGCGGCCGTTTCCTTGGGTGGGTGCCTTGGCGGATCAGGTGCTCGCCGGCCGCTTGGCCACCAGCGTCAGGATGTCGTAGCTGGCCACCATCTCGCCGTGCTGGTTCGTGACCTGCACGTCCCAGGCCACCACGCCCTGGCCCTGGCCCTTGGCGTCCACCTTGTTGCGGTCGATCTTGCGCTTGGCCGTCAGGCGCGCCTGGATGGTGTCGCCAATGGCCACGGGCTTCACGAAGCGCAGCGTGTCCAGGCCGTAGTTGGCCAGCACGGGGCCGGGCGCGGGCGACACGAACAGGCCGGCCGCGGCCGACAGCACGAAGTAGCCGTGCGCGATGCGCTGGCCGAAGGCCGTCTCCTTGGCGGCGATGTCGTCGAAGTGCATGTAGAAGAAGTCGCCCGAGATGCCGCCGAAGGCGACGATGTCGGCGTCCGTCACCGTGCGGCGGTGCGTGAGCAGCGAGTCGCCGATGCGCAAGTCCTCGAAGTGGCGGCGGAAGGGGTGCACTTCGCTCTCGTGGACCTTGGCGCCGCGCACGTACTCGCCGGTCACGGCCATGAGCATGGTGGGCGAGCCCTGCACGGCCGCGCGCTGCAGGCCATGCTTGACGGCACGCAGGCCGCCCAATTCCTCACCGCCGCCGGCGCGCCCCGGGCCGCCGTGTTTCAGCGGCGGCAGCGGCGAGCCGTGGCCGGTGGACTCCTTGGCGGCTTCGGCGTCCAGTACCAGCAGCCGCCCGTGCAGTGCAGCAGCCACCGGAATGAAGCGGGCGGCGGTGGCCGGGTCCTTGGTGACGAGCGTGCCCACCAGCGAGCCGCGGCCGCGGGCGGCCAGTTGCAAGGCTTCGTCCAGCCCGTCGTAGGGCATGAGCGTGCTGACCGGGCCGAAGGCCTCCACGTCGTGCACGGCGTCGTGGGACAGCGGGTTGCGGCTGAGCAGCAGCGTGGGCGCGAAGAAGGCGCCCTCGGAGACGCCCTCGCCTTGCGGATTGAAGCCGTCGCGCTCGCCATAGACCAGCTCGGCCCCTTGCAGCAGCTTTTCCACTTGGGCGCGGACGTCGTGGAGCTGGTCGTGCGAGGCCAGCGCGCCCATGCGCACGCCTTCCAGCGCCGGGTCGCCGATGGTGGTCTTGCGCAGGCGCTCGCGCAGCGCCTGGGCCACCGCGTCCACCATGCCGCGCGGGACGATGGCGCGGCGTATGGCCGTGCACTTCTGGCCGGCCTTGACCGTCATCTCGCGCGCCACCTCCTTCACGAAAAGCTGGAACTCCTCGTCGTCCGGCGTCACGTCCGGCGCCAGCACGGCGCAGTTGAGCGAGTCGGCCTCCGCGTTGAAGGGCACGGAGTGGCGAATCAGGTTGGGATGCACGCGCAGCTTGGCGGCGGTGTCGGCCGAGCCGGTGAAGGTGACCATGTCGGCGCCTTCGAGCCGGTCCAGCAGGTCACCGGTGCTGCCGATGATGAGCTGCAAGGCCCCCGCGGGCAGCAGGCCAGAGCGGTCCATGAGGCGCATCAGCGCCTCGGTGACGTAGCTCGTGGCCGTGGCCGGCTTGCCGATGCAGGGCATGCCGGCCAGGAAGCTGGGCGCGAACTTCTCCAGCAGTCCCCAGATGGGGAAGTTGAAGGCGTTGATGTGCACCGCCACGCCGCCGCGCGGCACCAGGATGTGCGTGCCCGCGAAGTGGCCCTGCTTGCCCAGCGGGATGGCCGGGCCCTCGTGCAGCAGGTTGCCCGACGGCAGCTCGTTGCTGCCGATGCTGGCGTAGGCGAAGAGGGTGCCGGTGCCGCCTTCCACGTCTATCCAGCTGTCCGAGCGCGTGGCGCCGGTGTGGGCGGAGATGGCGTAGAGCGCCTCCTTGTGCTGCGTGAGGTACTTGGCCAGCGCCTTGAGGAGGGCCGCGCGCTGCTGGAAATCCAGCGCCAGCAGCGCAGGCAGCCCGGTGCGGCGGGCAAAGGCCAGGGCTTCGCTGAAGTCCGGGCGTTCGGCGTGCGTGGCGGCCACGGGACGGCCGTTGACGGCGCTGCGCAGGGTCTGCGCGGCTTCCTGGCCGACCCAGCGGCCGGCGATGAAGCTTTGGAGGACGGTGGTCATCAGCGTTGTCTCCTGTCGAATGGTGAAAAGGGCTTTCTGCCCATTTGCATAAAGGCCATGCCGCGCACGAAGCCTGTAGGAGCCGAATGGCGCAGTCATCCAGAGGGTTCGGCCCGCAAGCGGGCCTCCTACAAGGAACGCGGTACGCCTCGCAGTTCCTGGTCAAGCTGCCTTTTTCGCACCCAGGCCCAGGTAGGTGTCGATGATGCGCCGGTCGTGCAGCAGCTCGGCGGCGTCGCCGGTGAGTGCCACGGCGCCCATTTCCAGCACGTAGGCACGGTCGGCCACCTGCAACGCGGCGCGGGCGTTCTGCTCGACCAGCAGCACCGACACGCCCAGCTCGCGCAGCGAGGCCACGATGCGCAGCACCTCGCGGACGATCAAAGGTGCCAGGCCCAGCGAGGGCTCGTCCAGCATGAGCAATTGCGGGCGCGCCATGAGCGCGCGGCCTATGGCCAGCATCTGGCGCTCGCCGCCGGAGAGCGTGCCGGACATCTGCGCGCGGCGCTCGCGCAGCCGCGGGAACAGCTCGAACACCTCCTGCATGCGCGCCTTCTGATCGCGCTGGCCGCGGCGCCAGCGGCTGAAGCCGCCCAGCAGCAGGTTGTCCTCCACCGACATCTCGCTGAACAGCTCGCGCTTTTCCGGGACGAGCGCGACGCCATGGGCCACGAGCTTTTCCACGCTGGGCCGCTCGATGCGCTCGCCCCCCAGCAGCAGCTCGCCGCGCGAGGGCAGCAGGCCCATGGCCGCGGACAGCAGCGTCGTCTTGCCCGCGCCGTTTGGGCCGATGACGGTGACGATCTCGCCGCGCCTGACCGTCAGGTCCACGCGGTGCACGGCCTCGACTTCGCCGTAGGAGACGCAGAAGCCGCGCGTTTCCAGCAAGGTGTCCGGCGCGCTCATGCCGCGGCTCCCAGGTCGTCGCTGCCGCCCAGGTAGGCGTCCAGCACGCGCTGGTTGCCCTGGATCTGTGCCGGCGTGCCCTCGGCGATGACGGTGCCGAATTCGAGCACGGTGATGCGGTCGGCCAGGTTCATCACGAACTCCATGTCATGTTCAACCACCAGGATGCCCAGCCCCTCGGCGCGCAGTTGCTCCAGCAGCCGGGCCAGCGCCTGCTTTTCCAGGTGGCGCAGGCCGGCCGCGGGCTCGTCCAGCAGCAGCACGGCGGGCTGGCTTGCGAGTGCGCGGGCGATCTCCACGATGCGCTGCTGCCCAAGCGCCAGCGAGGCGGCCGGTGCGTCCGCATGGGCGCCCAGGCCACAGCGCTCGATCTGGCGGCGGGCCTCGGCCAGCACCGCGGCTTCCTCGGCCCGGTCCAGGCGCAGCATGGAGGCGACCCAGCCGCGGTGCGCGCGGCGGTGCGCGCCCACCGCCACGTTCTCCAGCACCGTGCGCTGCCCAAGCAGCCGCACATGCTGGAAGCTGCGCGACAGGCCCAGGGCCGCGAACTCGCGCGAGGGTTTGCCGGTCATGGGCTTGCCCATGAGGCGCACTTCACCGGTGGTGGGGTCGTCCACGCCGGAGATCATGTTGAAGAAGGTGCTCTTGCCCGCGCCGTTGGGGCCTATCAGTGCGTGGACCTCGCCGGCCTTGACGCTCATGTTGACCGCGTTGTTGGCCACCAGGCCGCCGAAGCGCTTGGTGACCTCGTGCGCCTGCAGCACCACCTGGCCGCGCGGGGGCAGCGTGCGCTGGGCCAGCGGGGCGGCGGCAGCGGGCAGGTGCTCGGCCGGGTCAGCCTTGAGCCAGCGGCCGGACCACTGGGCCAGGCGGGGCCAGAGGCCGTCGGCGTAGCGCTGCAGCACCACCAGCATCAGCAGGCCGAAGACGATGACCTCGAAGTTGCCGCTGCTGCCCAGCAGGCGGGGCAGCCAGTCCTGCAGTTGTTCCTTGAGCAGCGTGATCAGCGCCGCGCCCAGCACCGCGCCCCACAGGTGCCCGGCGCCGCCCACCACGGCCATGAACAGGTACTCGATGCCGATGTTGAGGTTGAAGGGCGTGGGGTTCACGAAGCGCTGCAGGTGGGCGTAGAGCCAGCCCGAGACTGCGCCCAGCAGCGCGGCCAGGACGAAGACCTTGATGCGGTAGCGGCCGGTGTCCACGCCCATGGACTCGGCCATCACGCGGCCGCTCTTGAGCGTGCGGATGGCGCGGCCCTCGCGCGAGTCCAGCAGGTTGTGCAGCGCCCACAGCGACAGCAGCAGCACGGCCCAGATCAGCGGCCCAAGCGCGCGCGGCGTGGCCAGCGCCGCGCCGCCAATGCTCAGCGCCGGCAGCCCGGTGATGCCGGTATGGCCGCCCAACAGCTCCAGGTTGCCGAAGAGGAAATACAGGCTCAGGCCCCAGGCGATGGTGCACAGCGGCAGGTAATGGCCCGCCAGCTTGAGCGTGATGGCGCCCAGCACCCAGGCCACGGCGGCGGCCAGCACCAGGCCCAGCGCCAGGCCGGCCCAGGGCAGCCAGGCTGGCGGCAGCCAGGCCAGCCAGGCGGCGGCTTGCGGCGAGGTGCAGGCCCAGGCCGTGGCGTAGGCGCCCACGCCGACGAAGGCGGCCTGGCCGAAGCTGGTCATGCCGGCCACGCCGGTGAGCATCACCAGGCCCACGGCCACGAGCGCGCACAGGCCGACGTAGCTCAGCAGCGTGACGCTGAAGTCGGAGAGAAAAGCCCAACTGGCCGCCAGCAGCAGCACCGCCGCCAGCGTGAGCTGGCGCCGCGTGATCCAGCCGGCGGACGGGGCCGGCGCCACGGCGGCGTGCACGGCGGGCTTGGCATTGAGAGGCATGGTCATTCCTCGTCCTCCACGTGGTGGCTGCGCAGGCTGCGCCACCACAGCACCGGGATGATCAGCGTGAACACCAGCACTTCCTTGAAGGCGCTGGACCAGAAGGATGAGAAGGCTTCGAGTTGCCCCACCAGCAGCGCGCCGGCCAGGGCCAGCGGGTAGCTGGCCAGGCCACCCACGATGGCGGCGACGAAGCCTTTGAGGCCGATGAGAAAGCCCGTGTCGTAATAGACCGTGGTGAGGGGCGCCACCAGCAGCCCGGCCACGGCGCCTATGAGCGCGGCGAAGGCGAAGCACACGTCGCCCGCGAGCTCGGTGGGGATGCCCATGAGCCGCGCGCCCACGCGGTTGGAAGCGGTGGCGCGCAGCGCCTTGCCGACGATGGAGCGCTCGAAGAACACGAACATGGCCAGCACCAGCGCCAGCGCCGCGCCCACCACCACCAGCGACTGCCCGGTGACGGGCAGGCCGCCCACGTCCAGGTTCAGCTCAGAAAATGCCGTGGTGCGCGAGCCCTCGGCGCCGAAGAACAGCAGCCCCAAGCCCACCAGCACGCCGTGCAGCGCGACGGAGACGATGAGCAGCATCAGCACGCTGGCGCGCGCCAGCGGCCGGTAGGCCAGGCGGTACAGCAGCGGGCCCAGCGGCGTGATCAACAGCACCGTGGCTGCGGCCTGCAGCACCTGCCCTTGGGGCTGCAGCGCCACGAGCGCGGCAGCGGCGGCGGGACAGGCCAGGCACCAGAAGAAGGTGGACTTCCAGTCCACCGCGGCGCCGCCGCGCGCGCGCCAGGCTTCGAGCGCCAGCACGGCGGCGGCCAGCGCCAGCAGCAGCCACAGGCTGGCCGGCGGGCGGCCGCCCTGCAGCGTCGCCATGGACAGCGCGGCGAAGGCGACGAACTCGCCCTGCGGAATGAAGATCACGCGCGTGACCGAGAACACCAGCACCAGCGCCAGCGCCATGAGTCCGTAGACGGCGCCGTTGACGATGCCGTCCTGCCCCAACAGCAGGGCAATCTGCAAATCCATGGAAAGCTCCTGGAGGAAGGAAGCGCCAGGGCGCGCTGGGCGCGCCCCGGCACGTTGCAAGCGGGCTCAGAGCTGCTTGGCCGGCTGGTACTTCCAGGTGCCGTTCTCGATGCGCACCATGACGCGCGCGCGCTGGTCCAGCCCCAGGTGGTCGGTGGGCGACATGGTGAAGATGCCGTGCGCACCGGGCATTTCCTTGAGGCCCTCCAGCGCGTCGCGCAGCGCGGCGCGGAACTCCGGCGTGCCGGGCTGCGCCTTCTTCAGCGCCACGGGCACGGCCGCGGCCACCAGCAGCCCGGCGTCCCAGGCGTGGGCGCCGAAAGTCGAGACACTGCCCTTGCCGTGCGCGGTCTCGTAGGCCGCGACGTAGGCCTGGGCGGACTTCTTCACCGGGTCGCCGGCGGGCAACTGGTCGGCCACCAGCACCGGGCCGGCGGGCAGGAAGGTGCCCTCCACGTCCTTGCCGCCCACGCGCAGGAAGTCGCCGTTGGCCACGCCGTGCGTCTGATAAACCTTGCCCGCGAAGCCGCGTTCCTTGAGCGTCTTTTGCGGCAGCGCCGCGGGGGTGCCGGAGCCGGCGATGATCACCGCGTCAGGCTTGGCCGCCAGGATCTTGAGCGTCTGGCCGGTGACGGAGGTGTCGGTGCGGCTGTAACGCTCGTTGACCACGATCTTGAGCTTCTTGAGCGCGGCGGCCTTGCTGAACTCCTGGTACCAGCCTTCGCCGTAGGCGTCGGAGAAGCCGATGAAGGCCACGTTCTGGACGCCGATGGACGCCATGTGCTCGGCGATGGCCAGGGACATCATGATGTCGTTCTGCGGCGTCTTGAACACCCACTTGCGCTTGGCATCCATGGGCTCGACGATGCGCGAGGACGCGGCCATGGACACCATGGGCGTCTGCGCCTCGGCGGCCACGTCCACCATGGCCAGCGAGTTGGGCGTGGTGGTGGAGCCCAGGATGACGTCCACCTTGTGCTCGCCCACGAGCTTGCGCACGTTGGAGACGGCGGCGGTGGTGTCGCTGGCGTCATCCAGCACGATGTAGTTGACCTTCTGCCCGGCGATGGTCCTGGGCATGAGGGCCACGGTATTCTTTTCCGGGATGCCCAGCGACGCGGCCGGCCCCGTGGCCGAGAGCGTGACGCCCACGTTGATGTCGGCCTGCGCCAGCGTGGCGGCCAGCAGCAGCGCGGCGGCCATGGCGCTCTTGAGGGTTGCCTTCATGTGTGTCTCCTTCCGTGGTGGTTTGGGGCCTGCCTGCCCGGCTGCGCCGGTGCCCGGAGGCCTTCATGTTTTTCTGGTGAATGGCGGGAAGTGCGGGCCGCATGCGGGCCGCGCACGGGCCCTGCGCGCGCTCAGCGTTCGTCGAAGGACAGGATCACCCGCTCGGTGACCGGGTGCGCCTGGCAGGTGAGGATGAAGCCGGCGGCCACCTCGTTCTTGTCCAGCGCGAAGTTGCGCTCCATGCGCACCTCGCCCTCGACGACCTTGGCACGGCAGGTGCCGCACACGCCCGACGTGCAGGAGAAGGGCACTTCCATGCCGCAGGCGGAGGCTGCGTCGAGGATGCTGGGCTGCTGCTTGTCGAACTGGATCTCGCGGCGCAGGCCGTCGCGGATGATGACGATGCGCGCGCTCTCCGCGTCGCCCGGCTGCGCCTCGTGCACCACGGCATCGGCCTTTTGCGCGCCGCTGGGCGCCTGTGCGATGCCGAAGCGCTCGATGTGGATGCGGTCTTCCGGCACGCCGGCCGCCAGCAGCGCGGCCTCGGCCTCGTCGTTCATCTGGAAGGGGCCGCACACGTAGGCCTGCGCGATGGCCTGGGCCGGCACCACGCTGCGCAGGAAGTCGCCGATCTTGTCGCGGTCCATGCGGCCCATGTTGAGCGGCGCATCCGTGGGCTCGTCGGAGAACACGTGGTGCAGCACCAGGCGGGACATGTAGCGGTTTTTCAGGTCCTCCAGCTCTTCCTTGAACATGGTGGACTGCAGCGAGCGGTTGCCGTAGAGCAGCGTGAACTGCGACCTGGGCTCGCGCGCCAGCACCGTCTTCATGATGGAGAGGATGGGCGTGATGCCGCTGCCGCCGGCAATGCCCACGTGGTGGCGCTGCGCCTGCGGCAACAGCGGCACGAAGAAGCGGCCCTGCGGCGCCATGACGCTGATCTCGTCGCCGACCTTCAGCTCGGCGTTGATCCAGTTGGAGAACACGCCGCCCTTGACCTTGCGCACGCCCACGCGCAGCTCGCCGTCGTCCACGCCGGCGCAGATGGAGTAGGAGCGGCGCAGGTCCTGGCCATCGATGGTCTTGCGCAGCGTCAGGTACTGGCCCTGCGTGAAGCCGAAGGTCTCGCGCAGCTCGTCAGGCACCTCGAAGGAGACGATGACGGCCTCGGCGGTATCCGGCTCGATGGCGCGTACCCGCAGCGGATGGAACATGACGCTCATGGTTCAGATGGGTTTGAAGTGTTCGAAGGGCTCGCGGCAGTCGAGGCAGCGAAACAGCGATTTGCAGGCGGTGGAGCCGAAGGCCGAGAGGCGCTCGGTGTGGGTGCTGCCGCAACGGGGGCAGGCCACGGGCGCGATGCGGCGCGGCACCAGGCGGATGGGCACGGCGGCCCCCGGCTCGATGTGCGCGGGCGGTGCGATGCCGTACTCGCGCAGCTTGCGCCGGCCGTCCTCGCTGATCCAGTCCGTGGTCCAGGCCGGGGCGCGCTGCAGCCGCACGCGGGCGGGGCCCAGCCCCGCGGCGGCTATCGCGTCCAGCACGCTGCGCTCGATGGCCTCGGTGGCGGGGCAGCCGGAGTAGGTCGGCGTCAGCACGATCTCCAGCGCCTCGTCCTGCTCCACCACGTCGCGCACGATGCCGAGGTCGCACACCGAGAGCGCCGGCACCTCGGGGTCCAGCACGTCGGCCAGCACGGCCCAGGCGCGGCCGACCCGGTCCGCCGCCAGGGTGCTCACCACGCGCCACCCGGGTAGGCGCGCTGCAGGTGCTGCATCTCGGCCAGGATGTAGCCCATGTGCTCGCTGTGCACGCCCTGGCGCCCGGTGCTGCGGAAGCTGCTGACGGCAGGCGGCTGCAGCGTGGCGGCCTGCAGCAGCGCCTGCATCTGCGCCAGCCAGGGCTCGCGCAGCTCGGCCCAGCGCGGGCCCAGCCCGGCGTCGGCCGCGGCCTCGTCCACCGCGTCGGCCTCGAACAGCTCCGCCACGTAGGGCCAGAGCTTGTCCAGCGCGGCCTGCATGCGGCGGCGGGACTCTTCCGTGCCGTCGCCCAGGCGCACCACCCAGTCGGCGGCGTGCTCGACGTGGTAGCGCGCCTCCTTGACCGCCTTGGCGGCGATGGCGGCCAGCTCCTCGTCGCTGGAAGCCTGCAGCCGCTGCCACAGCAGTTGCAGGAAGGTCGAGACGAAGGCGTTGCGCAGCACGGTGAGCGCGAAGTCGCCGGGGCGCCCCTCGCCGTTGGGCAGCTCCACCAGCGTGGGATTGAAGTAGTCGCGCTCCTCGCGCAGGAAGGCCAGTTGGTCCTCGCTCAGTCCTTGCGCGCTGCCGGCCAGCGTCAGCACCGCGCGGGCCTGGCCCAGCAGGTCCAGCGCCATGTTGGCCAGGGCGATGTCCTCTTCGAGCACCGGCGCGTGGCCGGTCCACTCGGAGAGGCGCTGCGCCTGGATGAGGCAGGTGTCGCCGATGCGCAGCAGGTACTGCTGGCGCTCGTCGCGTTGGAGTCGGATGGAAGCCTGCATCGCCCGCTCCTTACATGTGGTCCACCGAGTCCGGCAGCTTGTAGAAGGTGGGGTGGCGGTAGACCTTGTCCTCCATCGGGTCGAAGTACATGTCCTTGTCGCCGGGGTCGCTGGCGGTGATGTGCTCGCTGCGCACCACCCAGACGCTGGAGCCTTCCTGGCGCCGGGTGTAGACGTCGCGCGCCATCTGGATGGCCATGGGCGCATCGGCCGCGTGCAGGCTGCCGCAGTGCTTGTGGTCCAGGCCCGCGCGCGAGCGGACGAACACTTCCCACAGCGGCCATTCGTTCTTGATGTCGGTGCTCAATTCAGTCTCCAGATGGGTTGGCAAGTTCGCCGGCAATTTCCGTAGGAGGCCCGCTTGCGGGCCTCCTACAAGCTCAGATCACGCCGCTTGGGGCTCGCGCTCGCGCTGCTTGGCCGCGTGGGCCAGGGCGGCCTCGCGCACCCAGGCGCCCTCTTCCCAGGCCTTGACGCGCGCACCCAGGCGCTCGCGGTTGCAGGGGCCGTTGCCGTTGACGACGCGCCAGAACTCGTCCCAGTCGATGGCGCCGAAGTCGTGGTGGCCGCGCGCCTCGTTCCACTTGAGGTCCGGGTCCGGCAGCGTCACGCCCAGCACCTTGGCCTGCTCGACGGTGGCGTCCACGAACTTCTGGCGCAGCTCGTCGTTGGAGACGCGCTTGATGCCCCAGCGCATGCCCTGTGCCGAGTTGGGCGACTGGTCGTCCGGCGGGCCGAACATCATTAGGCAGGGCCACCACCAGCGGTTCACGGCGTCCTGCACCATGGCCTTCTGCGCCTCGGTGCCCTCTTTCATCATCACCAGCAGGCTGTCGTAGCCCTGGCGCTGGTGGAAGCTCTCCTCGCGGCAGATGCGGATCATGGCCCGCGCATAGGGCGCATAGGAGCAGCGGCAGATGGGCACCTGGTTCATGATGGCTGCGCCGTCAACCAGCCAGCCGATCACGCCCATGTCGGCCCAGGTGAGCGTGGGGTAGTTGAAGATGGAGCTGTACTTGGCCTTGCCGGCGTGCAGCGCATCGAGCAGCTCGTCGCGGCTGGTGCCCAGGGTTTCGGCGGCGGCGTAGAGGTAGAGGCCGTGGCCGCCCTCGTCCTGGACCTTGGCCAGCAGAATCGCCTTGCGCTTGAGCGTGGGCGCCCGCGAGATCCAGTTGCCTTCCGGCAGCATGCCCACGATCTCGGAGTGCGCGTGCTGGCTGATCTGGCGCACCAGCGTCTTGCGGTAGTTGGCCGGCATCCAGTCCTTGGCCTCGATGAAGCCGCCGTCGTCGATGGTGGCGTCGAAGCGCTGCTGCAGATGCGCTTCTTCGAGGCTGCGCACCGCCTTGTCCTCGGCCTCGCGGCCCATGGTGTCCATCGCCTGCGTGTACATGGCAAATCACTCCTGCTGGTTCGGTTGCTTGGTGTTGGGCGCCGCGACTTCAGCCCTTTGGGCGGCGATCGACCACGCGGCGCGCCTTGCCGGTGAGGGTGCGCTCTATGGAGCCGTTCATCAGCACCTCCACGCGCGTGGAGATGCCCACCAGCGTCTTGACGCGGTGCTGCACCCAGCGGGCAATCTGTTCCACGTCGGCGGTCGCCATCGCGGCGACGCCGGGCTGCAGCTCGCAGCGCACCAGCACCTCGTCTAGCAGGCCCTTGCGCTCGACCTGCACCTGGTACTGGCCGGAGAGCTTCTCGTGCTGCAGCACGATCTCCTCGATCTGCGTCGGGAAGACATTGACGCCGCGGATGATCAGCATGTCGTCGCTGCGGCCGACGATCTTGCCCATGCGCCGGAACGCCCTTGACGTGGGCGGCAGCAGCCGCGTGAGGTCGCGCGTGCGGTAGCGGATGATGGGCAGCGCTTCCTTGGTCAGCGAGGTGAAGACCAGCTCGCCCTCCTCGCCGTCGGCCACCGGCTCGCCGGTCTCGGGGTTGACGATCTCGGGATAGAAGTGGTCTTCCCATATGGTCGGCCCGTCCTTGGACTCGACGCATTCGCTGGCCACACCCGGGCCCATCACTTCCGACAGGCCGTAGATGTCCACCGCATCGATGCCGGCCTTGGCCTCGATGTCGCGGCGCATGGCGTCGGTCCACGGCTCGGCGCCGAAGATGCCCACCTTCAGGCTGCTTTCGCTCGCGTCCAGCCCCTGGCGCGTGAACTCCTCGATGATCACCTGCATGTAGCTGGGCGTGACCATGATGATGTCAGGCTGGAAGTCGCGTATGAGCTGCACCTGCTTCTCGGTCTGGCCGCCCGACATCGGGATGACCGTGCAACCCAGCCGCTCGGCGCCGTAGTGCGCGCCCATGCCGCCGGTGAAGAGGCCGTAGCCGTAGGCGATGTGCACGATGTCGCCGGCGCGGCCGCCCGCGGCGCGGATGGAACGCGCCACCAGGTTGGCCCAGGTGTCGATGTCGTTCTTCGTATAACCCACCACCGTGGGCTTGCCCGTGGTGCCCGACGAGGCATGCACGCGCGCCACCTGCTGGCGCGGCACGGCGAAGAGGCCGAAGGGGTAGTTGTCGCGCAGGTCGTGCTTGGTGGTGAAGGGAAACCTGGCGATGTCGGAAAGCGTCTTCAGGTCCGAGGGATGCACGCCCTTGGCGTCGAAGGCCCGGCGGTAGTGCGGCACGTTCTCATAGGCGTGCTCCAGCGTGCGGCGCAGGCGCTGCAGTTGCAGCGCGGCGATCTCGTCACGGCTGGCACGCTCTATGGGCTCCAGATCCCCGGCGGCAGGGCTCTTCACGGGCATGGCTTGTCTCCTTGTGCAATGGCTGGGCTGATTCAGGCGCCGACGGCCGGGCGGCCCTTGGCGGTGTAGGAGCGGCCACGGAAGACCGCAATGCGCTCGCCGCGCTGGTTCACCACCGTCACGTCATAGACGCCGGTGCGGCCGGCCTTGGACACCTCGGCGCAGCGCGCGGTGAGCACGTCGTCCAGGCGCCCGGGAGCCAGAAAGTCGATGGAGAAGCCGGAGGCGACGGTGAGCTCGTCGTAGGAGTTGCAGCCGTAGGCGAAGGCGGTGTCGGCCAGCGTGGCGATCACACCGCCATGGCAGGTGGCATGGCCGTTGAGCATGTCCTCGCGCACCGTCATGGTCAGCGTGGCGCCGCCGGGCGCGATCTCGGTGACTTTGATGCCGGCGGCTTGGGCGGCCAGGTCGCGGGCGTACATGCCGTCGCGCACGCGTTCGGCAACTTGTTGGGCAGTGAGCGTCATGGGGGGAATCGGGATTCAGCGGTCGGTGAACACGGGAGCGCGCTTGGCGCCGAAGGCGGCCACGCCTTCCTGGTAGTCGTAGGCAACGCCCAGCTCGCGCTGCAGGCGGGCTTCAGCGTCCAGCGCGCCGTCCAGCGCCGTGAGCTGGGCCTGGTCCATGGCCAGCCGGGTGGCCACCAGGGCCTTGGTCGGCATGCGCGCGAGCCTGGACGCCAGCGACTGCGCCATGTCCATCAGCGCCTCGTCGTCCACGCAGCGCCAGATCAGGCCGTAGCGCTCGGCGTCTTCGGCCGGCAGCTTGTCGCCCAGGAAGGCCAGCGCCAGCGCCCGGGCGCGCCCAACGAGGCGGGGCAGCATCCAGGTGCCGCCGGTGTCAGGCACCAGGCCGATCTTGGAAAACGCCTGGATGAAACTCGCCGAGCGGGCGGCCAGCACCATGTCACCGCACAGGGCCAGGTTGGCACCCGCGCCGGCCGCCACGCCGTTGACCGCCACGACCACCGGCACGGGCATGCGGCGCAGGCGCAGCACCAAGGGCTTGTAGTGGCGGTCTATGGCCACCGAGAGGTCCTTGGGCGGCTGGCCGGCTTCAGGGCTCACCAGCGGGTCCGACAGATCCTGGCCGGCGCAGAAGGCCCGCCCGGCACCGGTGAGCAACAGGCAGCGCACGCGGGCATCGGCGGCCACCGCATCCAGCTCCGCGGCGAGCGCTTCGTGCATCGCAGCCGTGAAGCTGTTGAGCGCCGCGGGGCGGTTGAGCGTGAGCGTGCACACCGCGCCGTTCAGGGACTTCAGGATCAGGGTTTCGGACAACTCGACCTCCAGCAAGGTTCGGTTTGAGCGTTGAGTTGGCTCAATGTTCTACCGACCGGTCGGTCTATGATATGAGTTTTTTTTTCCTTGAGATAGATCACGGCTGCTGGTGAAAACCCGGGTTGCGGAACCCGGCCTTGACGGCTCGTCTGTGCTGCATGACGGCCATGCGGTCGCAGAGGTGCGCGACGACGCCCGAGTCGTGGGCCACGAGCAGGTCGGTCAGGCCGGCCTTTTCCACAATGGCATCGATGTGCCTTTGCTCGTTCTTCGACCCGTCAGGTTTCGCTTCGGAAACCGCGGCGCCGCGCCTTGTGACGGGCCATGTCGAATACGCTGCGGGCGCTGTGCGCGTGGGCTATGCGTTTCAGACGCGAACGCCATACTTCAGGCACCAACAAGTTCGACATGGTTGCTGCCGCATACAAATTCACGCGCGCACGGCTGGTCGCCAATGACCAGCACCTGCGCCCGCCACCCGGGCAAGTCCGCCATGGGGCGGAGTCCCGCACCTGTCGCTGCCTTACCTCAGGTCAGCAACGTCCCTTCTTGGCCTGCCCAGGGGGGCAAAAACTGCCTGAGCCGCTTGGGCGCTCCACTGGATCGACCACGACCGCGCCTGAAGGGGTGTAGACGGCACAGCCTTGCAGCGAGAGCACAGCCAGGGCCAGGACAACGAGGGCACGCATAAATCAGCATTGGCGAGTTGCGAGGCAAGTATCTTAGTGGGTGGTGTTCGTGCACGTGTCCGGCGTGCGGCCCGCCGCGTTCGGCCAGCGAGGCGATCGGCCCGGTGGCTGCATCATCTCAACGGCGGGAACGGCATATGCCGTGCTCCATTCACCGCTGGCTGCAGTGGCGGTCACGTGCGTGGAGATGGCCTATCGTCCAACGTGACTTGCTGCAGCACCAGTCCAGGTCGCAACCACTTTGAAGGACAGCATGAGAACACTGCGGGTGACCATTCCAGACGGCGTCGAGTTTGCCGATCTGCGCTTATCGCGCAATGCAGACGATGGCTTGGTGCGCTTTGCAATGGCCCCTATTGAAGCCATCTGCCAGGCCAGCGCATTGGACTTGGATGAAATCGTGCAAGGCCCGCAGCCCCTCGTGGGCTTGCTGATCGCGGCCTGGTACGAAGATCACCTGAAGGACGGCGGCGCACCTGACCCGGTGCAAGAAGACCTGCGCGAAGAAGCTCGGCTGGCGCGGGAACGAGGCGGCGGCTTCGCTTACCCCCCGGGGCATGCCTGAACCGGTTCCGTCCGCCGGAGCGGTTCAGCCGCAGACAGGCTGGGCATCACGCCGACCTGCCAATCGGGTGTGACAGCGCTGCAACAGGAGCGCCGGCCTGGTTGCGTGGCGCTGGCAAAGTAGCACGCCATGTTTTCGATGTCCGCTTCGCAAGCGCCGGAGCTGCTCCAGGCGTTCTACACCCGTCTGTCCCGGCGCTATGGCGCACCCGGCGTGTGCCTGATTGACTTTCCTGGCCGCTGGATGGTGTTCCGCACCTCGGACTTGGCCGCGGGGATGGAACGCGCGTTGATCGATGTCGAGCCGCCCCAAGACCACTCGACGGAAGACCTGGCGGAGCTGGAATCCAGGGCGGCCTTCGCCGTGGGCGAGGGACACGACGCAACGCTGGTGGTGATGAACCGGATCCATAGGGCGTCGGCGCCGCCTGTCCTCACGCTCTCCATGTGGAACCTGGAGCACCCCGTGGCGTTGACCGGAGACATTGAGCTTGACGCCGCCGGTACGCCGGTGCGCATAGGCCTGCCGGACGCCCTGCCCCGTTCCTGACGCGGCGATCCAGGCTCTCCTCCAGCGCTACGTCGCGTTCTCGTCGCGGCGTGTTCCATCGTCGCCCAGGAGCCAGGCTTGGCGCGCCAGCCAGCGGCCCAGCACGTTGTCGTTAGCCAAGTCCAGCTTGGCAAACAGGTGGGCGCGGTGGGTTTCCACGGAGCGCGGGCTGCAGGGCGGCTGCAGCAAGCGGGCGATTTCCTTGTTGGCCACACCGCGGGCCACGTGCACGGCCACCTCGCGTTCCCTGGGTGTCAGCGATTCCCATTGCTCCAGCGCTTGTGCGCGACAGGCCGCCTCTTCCAACGCACCGGGCAGCTTGCCCAAAAGCGCCTCCGAGTCGGGCTTGACCACCCAGTCGCGCGCGCCCTGCCGCACGGCATTGAGCGCGGTCGGAATGTCGCCGTGGCCGGACAGAAACAGCACCACCAGCGGACTGCGCGCGGCCTTGAGACGCGCGAACACCTCCAGGCCGCTCATCCCGTTCAAGCGCAAGTCCAGTATCAGCACGCCGCCCGCGCGCATGTCCACCGTGTCCAGAAACACCTCGCCCGCCTCGAAGCCCTGCACCGCGAACCCGGTGGACATCAGCATCAGCAGCAAAGAGCGGCGCACGGCTTCGTCATCGTCAACCACGTAGATGTTCAACGATCGTCTTTGCATGATTCCAAGGGCAAGGTCAGGATGAACAACGCGCCGCATCCCGGCGGCGAAGCATGGGCCAGGCGGCCCCCGTGGCTTTCGGCAATCGAGCGGCAGATTTTCAGCCCAACGCCCAGGCCGTCGGCCTTGGTGGTGAAGAAGGGCTCGAAGATCCGGGGCACGACGTCGGCCGCAATACCCGGGCCGGTGTCCTGAACTTCCAGCTTGACCACGGCGCCTTCGGCCAGCGCGCGGATGGTGATGCGCCTGCCGCCTTCATCCACGTCCTTCATGGCCTGCAGGGCGTTCATCAAAAGGTTCAGCAGCAACTGCTCCAGCAACAGCCGGTCACCGCACACGGCCGGCAAGGTTGCCGGCAGGTCCAGCTCGATGGCTGACTTGAGCTTGCGGATCTCCGGCGCCACCAGGGCCAGCACCGAGTTCACGATGTCCTGGATTTCGCACCGCTCCTGCCCCCGGCTGCGCTGGCGCACGAAACCACGCATGCGGGCCACGATGTCCGCGGCTCGCCGGGCCTGCGCCTGGATCTCCGCGAGGGTCTGGTGCAACAGGTCACGTGAGCTCTGCTGCGCAAAGCGCTGGGCCGCCACCGCATAGCTCGACAAGGCCATCAAGGGCTGGCCAAGCTCGTGAGCCAGCGTGGAAGCCAGTTCGCCCAGGCTGGCAAGGCGGGCCGCATGCTGCAACTGTGCCTCCTGTGCACGCTGGCGCTGCTCGGCAAGGCGGCGTTCGCGCAGCCGCCAGTACAGCAGGCTCAACACGAGCAGCAGCACCACCAGGCCCGTGATCACTTGAGCCAAGCGCTTGGCTTGGTAGACCTCGGACAGGTCGGCCATCACACTGAGGGTCCAGTCCGTTCGAGGCATCTTCATGTCCGCCGCCAGCAGGGTCCGGTGCACGCCGCCGACTTCGGCCCGGACCTTGTAGGGCGCGACTTGCTGATCATCCGCCCGGCCTTCAACGCGCCACGGCAGCAGGGCAAAACTGCGCTGCGCCAGCCCATACTGGCGCTGGCCATTCAGCCAGGCGACATCCTCCTTCGCCAGGGGCTGTCGGGTGCCGTAGAGCCATGCAGGCACCGAGCTCAGGAACACGACGCCGCGGGCATCGGAAAGCACCACGGGGTCGGGCGCGCTGGCCCAGGCCGCCTGAACGGCGTCCAGCCCCACCTTCACGACGAGGACCCCAAGGATGCCCGTGGCGCCATGCACCGGCTCGGCGATGAACAAGCCGGGCACGCCAGTGGTCAGGCCGACACCGTAAAAGACGCTGCGCTCCCCGGCCAGCGACTTCTCGAAGTACGGACGCCGGCTGTAGTTCATCCCGACGAAGCTGTCACCCGTACGCCAGTTGCTGGCCGCCAGCGTCAGGCCCTGGCGGTCCAGCAGGTAGAGCGCCGACGCGCCGACGACGCGGTTCAACTCTTCGAAATAGGCGTTGGCCCGAAGGACGAACTCGCCATCCGCAGGCTTCTCAAGCAATGCAGTGACGGCGGGATGGCGCGCGCACGCCAACGGCAGGAAATCGAAGCGCTCCGCCGTGGACTGCAGGCCCAGGGCGTGAGCCTCCAGCGCGTGGTGCAGCGCCTGCGCCTTGAGGGCCATCTCGCGCCTTTCAACCCAGGCCCCCACGCCGGCCAGCAGCGCGGCGAACAAGGCCATGGCCACCAGGGCCAAAAACGCGCGCAGCATGCGGCTGCTGGAGGAACGTGCGAGATACAGGCGTGGCATGTCGATATTTTCCGCAGGGCAGGTGCGTGCCGTGTGGACGTGCACGGCACTTGCCCAGGCCTGCGTAGTTCTACGCAGAGCTGCTTGAGGATTTGGCCGGATGCGGGCAAGCCACTTCGATTCCTAAGCTTGCGCGCGCTGATTCGATCCTTTCGCGTTGAGCCGCGGGACCCGGATCAAGCCCATATGTAAACAGGAGACAGCAATGACTGGATGTAACCGCCGCATGGCGCTCGCGGCCCTTGGGCTGCTCGTGTGTTCAACCGTGCAGGCGCAGGACTGGCCGTCCAAGCCGGCGACCATCGTCGTGCCGTGGCCGCCGGGCGGACCGTCGGACACGGTGGCGCGCCCAATGTCCAAGGGCCTGACCGATGCGCTGGGCAAGCCCTTCGTCGTGGACAACCGCGGCGGCGCGGGCGGCAACATCGGGTCGGCAGCCGTTGCCAAGGCAACGCCGGACGGCTCCATGCTGCTCATCACGTCCAGCGCGCCCATAGTGATCAACCAGCATGTCTACAAGAAGATGCCCTTCGAGGCGCAGAAGGACCTTGCGCCAGTGACCAACCTGCTGCGGGTGCCGCTGGTGCTGGCGGTTCACCCTTCCGTGCCGGCAAGCAACCTCAAGGAGCTCGTGGCCCACATCCAATCGGCAGCGGGCAAGTTCCAGTACGCGTCGTCAGGCAACGGCACACCGCAGCACATGACGGGCGAGCTGTTCAAGATGACGGCCAAGCTGGACATGACGCACGTGCCGTACAAGGGCTCGGCCACGGCGATCAACGACGTGCTGGCCGGGCACGCGCCCATGATGTTCGACAGCACGGTGGCCATCCTTCCGCACATCAAGGCGGGCAAGCTCAAGGCCATCGCCGTCACCGGCGCCAAGCGCTCGTCGCAATTGCCTGACGTGCCCACGTTCGCGGAGGCGGGCATGCCGGGCGTCGAGTCCTATGCGTGGTACGGCATGTTCGCCCCGGCCAAGACGCCCAAGGACGTGATCGCAAAAATCAACGCCGAGGCGCTCAAGGTCATGAAGGGCGCCGAGTACCAGCACGTGCTCAAGGAAACGGGCTCGGAGTTCGTGGGCGACACGCCCGAAAATTTTGCGGCTTTCGTGAAGGCCGAGTCCGAGAAGTGGGGCAAGGTGGCCAAGGCCACGGGTGCGACGGTCGATTGACAAACGGCCTGAGCCGACTGCCAGAGGTCCTGGCGATCGCCGGCAAGTGGAACCTTTGTGCTCGGCACGGACCGAAGCCACCTTGCCCACTTGCTTGAAAAGTCCCTATGACCTCTGCAGAGATCCAGGCCATTGTCACCATCGCCGTGCTCGCAGCGTATGCCGACGGCGACAAGCATGACCGCGAGCGCGGCGAGCTCAAGCGCATCGCGGAAGGCCTGGGGCGATCCCATGGCGTGCACCTGCCGACGCTCTACCAGGACGTGCTGATGAAGCGCGTCGACACCGCTGCGGCGGTTGCCGGCCTGGGCAGTGCCGAGGCCCGCCAGCTCGCCTACGAAATGGCAGTCTGCGTATGCGATGCCGACGGCGCACAGTCGCAAGCCGAGGCAAGTTTCCTGGCCAAGCTGCACGGCCAGCTTGGCCTGGGCACCTCGGCCGGGCGTTTCGAAGCGCAGGCCGAAGAGCTGGCAACGGCGCCGCTGGGTGCCGCGGCGGCCACACCGGGCCCAGGCAAAGCGGCGGCTGTCGACAACTCGGCGCTCGACCAGACCATCCTGAATGCCGCCATCCTGAACGGCGCCCTGGAGCTGTTGCCCGAGACTTTGTCGACGATGGCCATCATTCCGTTGCAGATGAAACTGGTCTACCGCATTGGCCAAGCCCATGGTTACCAACTCGACAGCGGACACGTGAAGGACTTCCTCGCGACGGTCGGTGTCGGCCTGACGTCGCAGTACCTCGAACAGGCCGGCCGCAAGCTGCTCGGCGGCGTACTGGGCAAATTCGGCGGCGGCATGTTTGGCGGCCTTGGCAAGCAAGCCGTCAGCTCAGGCATGAGCTTTGCGACCACCTATGCCCTCGGCCACGTTGCCAAGCGCTACTACGCCGGGGGGCGAACCATGTCCACACAAATGCTCAAGGACGCCTATGCCAGCGTCACGGCCGAGGCCCAGGGCCTTCAGGGAAGGTTCATGCCGGCGATGCAGGAGAAGGCCCGCGGCCTGGACGCCAGCAAGGTCCTGGCGCTGGTGCGCGGAGCCTAAAGCGTCGTCAAGGGCGGCTCGGCGGCCGCAAGACGCTGGCTTGCTGAGAACAGTCCTGCGCCACGTCACCGCGGCCTGGCCACGGACCGCCCCGACTCCAGCCTGCATCACTGGAGATCGATGCGGGCGTCGGCGATCACCTTGCGCCAGCGCTGGGACTCGCTCTGCGCGAAGGCCTTGAACTGCTCGCCATTGAGGGGCAGCGGCTCGCCGCCTTCGCTGGCGATCCATTCGGCCGTGTCTTTTTGCGTCAGTGCGCGCGAGAACGCCGCGGCCAGCCTGCTCCTGACGCCGTCCTGGCTGCCCTTGGGCACCACGAGGCCGAACCACTGCTGCACGATGACGGAGGGGTAACCCGTCTCGGCCGTCGTGGGGACGTCGGCGACGACGGAGGAGCGCATGGGGCCCGCGACGGCCAGTATCTTGAGCTTGCCGGCCTTGCGCTGATGCTCGGCCGTACCGGCGGGCATGATCATCAAGTCCACGGTGCTGCTGATCAGGGCCGTCACGCCCGGCGCGGTTCCCTGGAAAGGAACATGCAGCAAGTCAATGCCCGCCGCCGACTTGAACAGTTCCGTACCCAGGTGCGCCAGGCTGCCGTTGCCCCAGGACGCATAGGAATACTTGCCCGGTTGAGCCTTGGCCAAGGCGACGAACTCACGCAGGCTGTTGGCCGGAACATGTTTGCCCACGGCGATGATGTAGGAGAACTTGGCCAAGCCGGTCACGTCGGCGAAGTCGGCCGTGGCATAGGGCAGTTTCGTGTAGTAGATCGGGTTGATGGCATGGGTGTCGGAGGACGCGACCATCAACGTGTAGCCGTCGGCTGCGGACTTCGCCGCGAAGCTCGTGCCTATGCTGCCGCTGGCCCCGGGGCGGTTGTCGACGATGAACGGCTGGCCAAGTTGAGAGCCCACCTGCTCGCTGAGCCGCCGGGCCAGCGCGTCGGTGATCGCGCCTGCAGGCCAAGGAACCACCACTCGGACAGGCTTGCTGGGGTAGTCCTCCGCCCGCACCACAGGCGTGGCCGTCAGGAGTCCCGCCATGGCGCACAGGCCCAGGGCGGTGTTTCGAAGCGTGGGGGAAAGCGTCTTGAGGCTGCCGTTCATGTCCAGGAGCAAGCTTGAATGGAGTGCTTGCCATCTTGGAGACAGGCGGCGCGGCGGCTTGTCACGCGCCGCCGCCGTGTGATCCACCAGCGACGGCGTAGAAGCTGGCCAGCACGGGCAGGCCGCAAAATGCAAGCCATGACCGATCATTCACTGCCTGCGGGTCTTGTCGCCGTGGTGGGCGACGAAGGCACCGGAAAGACCCGCCATTTGCGCCAACTGACTGGCCAAACGCAAGGGCCTCCCTTGGATACGTTGAACCCCGATGCGGTCTGGCTGGATCTCAGCCTGCCCTGCCTTGATGACCGCACGCCGGATAAGGTGTGGGATACCTTGCGTACGCGCTGTCCGCGCTGGAACGCAGCACTGCTGCAGGAACTGGTAGAGGCTTTAAAGCTGCAGCCTCACCTGGCTAAGAACTTGTCCATGCTTTCCACGGGCACGCGGCGCAAAGTGGCTCTCGCGGGGCTGCTGGCCACGCAAGCCACGGTGACCTGCCTGGACCAGCCTTACGCAGCCCTGGACATGGGCTCGATCCGTGTGGTGCGGGAGTTCCTGCTCGCCCATGCGGACCATCCGACGCGCACCTGGGTCGTCGCCGACTATGAGGCGGATGAGAACCTTCCTTGGCGACACATCATCCGGCTGGGCGCGGCGTAGTTTGCCGCGCAACGAATTCTGCGACCTTGGGCTCCAGCGCGGACAGGGTCAGGGCTGTTGTCCGACACCAGCCCCGGCCCAACCCTCATCGTCTGCCGGCTCCCAGGCTTGGGACATGAGCCAGGGTGCGTCGCTCCACCCACATTCGGCCTCGACTCGAAGCAGCGCCTCGACGGAGCTTTCGCCGGTTGCAATGCACGCTGGGGTGCACGAGCCATCGTCGGCGTCAGACTGCTTGCTTACAGGCGCCATGGCAACCTCCCAATTTTCCACGTCATCGACAGCCAACATCGGCCGTCCCAATGACGCTATCGGCATTGCAAGCGCGCGGCACATTGCGGAAAACCTCAAGGCCCCCCGGTATGGGCGAGTGGCCATCCCAGTCCACGAATCAACTTCGCAAGCCAACCACCCACTCAAGAGGCTGTAATTAAACTAATAAGATTACAAAATTACTTCACGGGCATTTGAATTTCAAGGAGGTACCGTGAAGAGATCGGCAATTTTTTCTGTATTTCTTGGCTTGGCTGTCGGAAACGCCTCAGCGACCTCGCTGCTGGCCAACACGTTCGAATTTCAATATTTCTACCCGACGCTGAGCAGCAATCCCTACGAAAATTCCGCAAACGGCCTTTACAAGGCAGATGCAGGCATTGAGATAGATAATATTGCGGACGGCTCCGCGAGAATGGATATTCAAAATAACCGTATCGTCATCGATTTCCTTTATGGCAGCCGATACGGTGACGCCGGGGCCGAGTTCAACGGTTGGGTGCTGCGCGACATTTACGGTAAAGCAGGCAAGTTCACTTCCGTCACCGTCGATCCCTCGACGACGTTTGCGGGCATTGGCAACGGACTGAGTTTCACTGACGACACCATCAAGCTCAACTGGAAAGGATTGAGCTTCAGCCAGCACGATCAATTGGTCTTGAACGTGAAAACCGGACTGGGCAATGTCGCGAGCCCGGTTCCCGAGCCGCAAAGTGTGGCGTTGATGGCGGCGGGGCTGCTGGGTATTGCCGCTGTGCGGCGGCGCGCCAAAGCCCAGAATTCAAAAAATCCTGCGCCATAAAGGTCGTGGAAGCCCGCCATCGGTTGCCGATGGCGGGTTTGCGCTGAGGGCGCTTATTGCGCCCAGCGCAGCACCAGCGGATCAAGCCGGCGGGCGATGCTGATCAGGCCCTGCCGGATCTCCGGCTGCAGGTCCGGCCAGGGATGGCGCGGCGCGCTGCACTGGATCACGCCACCGGCCTGCATCAGCGCCTTGGCGGCCAGAAAACCCGCCTGCCGGTTCTCCCAGTTGATCAGCGGCAGCCAGCGCTGGTAGAGCGCGAAAGCGTCCTCGTGGCGCCCCTGCCGGTAGGCATCGACGATGGCGCGCATGCCGTCAGGGAAACCACCTCCCGTCATCGCTCCGGTGCAGCCGGCCTCCAGGTCGGCCCACAGCGTGATGCCCTCCTCCCCGTCCCACGGGCCCTCAATGGCGTCGCCGCCCAGGGCGATCAGCTCGCGCAGCTTGTTGGCCGCCTGCGGCACCTCGATCTTGAAATAGCGCAGGTTGGGGATCTCGCGTGCCATGCGCGCCAGCAGCGCCGCGGGCAGCGGCGTGCCGGCCACGGGGGCGTCCTGGACCATGAGCGGAATGGCTATGGCCGCGCACACCGTGCGGAAGAACTCCACCACCTGCGCTTCGCCCACGCGCAGCGTGGCGCCGTGATAGGGCGGCATCACCATCACCATCGCGGCGCCCAAGTCCTGCGCGCGGCGGCTGCGGGCCGCGCACACCGCGCTGCTGAAGTGCGTGGTGGTCACGATCACCGGCACGCGCCCTGCGACGTGCTCCAGGATGGCCCGCGTCAGCGTCTCGCGCTCCTCGTCGGCGAGCGCGAACTGCTCGGAGAAGTTGGCCAGGATGCACAGGCCGTTGGAGCCGGCATCGATCATGAAGTCCACGCAGCGCAGCTGGCCGGGCAGGTCCAGCGTGCCGTCGGCGTGGAAGACGGTGGGCACCACCGGGAACACGCCTTCAAAACGTCGTTTCATGGCACGGCTCCTTACTCGACGATGCGGAACTGGTCGAGGTAGTCCGTGCGCAGCGTCAGGCCCAGCCCCGGCACGTCGTCGCGCAGTTGCACGAAGCCGTTCTCGGCCACCGGCTCGCCGGCGAAGATGTAATAGAACAGCTCGTTGCCCACCTCGACGTCGAACATCGGGAAGTACTCGCTCATGGGGCAGTTGAGGCTGCTCATGGTGAGGTGGTAGTTGTGCATCTGGCCCGCGTGCGGGATCACGGGCACGGAGTAGGCCTCGCACAGCGCGTTGATCTTGTGCGCCATGGTGATGCCGCCGACGCGGTTGGTGTCGTACTGCACCACGCTCACGGCCTTCTTTTCCAGCAGTTGCTTGAAGCCGTAGAGGCTGAACTCGTGCTCGCCACCGGAGATGGGAATGCTGGTGAGGCGGTTGAGCTCGGCGTAGCCGTCGATGTCGTCGGCAATCACCGGCTCCTCCAGCCAGCGCGGCTGGTACTTCTCCAGCTTGGGCAGGATGCGCTTGGCGTACTCCACGTTCCAGCCCATGTAGCACTCCAGCATGAGGTCGTTGTCGTAGCCGATCACCTCGCGCACCGCCTCCACGCTCTTGAGGTTCTCGACCACGCCTTGCTGTCCATGCTGCGGCCCGTAGCCGAAGCGCATCTTGAAGGCCTTGAAGCCCTGCTTCATGAAGGTCTCGGCCTCGCGCTGCATGTCCTTCAAGTCGGTGCGGTACAGCTTGGAGTAGTAGCAGGGGATCTTTTCCTTGGTGCGCCCGCCCAGCAGCTTGAACACCGGCTTGTTGACCGCCTTGCCCAGGATGTCCCAAATGGCGATGTCGATGGCCGAGATCGCCGCCATCGCCACGCCCTTGCGGCCCCAGGCGTGCGTGGCGCGGTACATGCGCTGGTTGATGTACTCGTAGTCCCACGGGTCCTGGCCCAGCGCGTGCGGCGCCAGGTACTGGTCGATGATGGCCTTGGCGATGCGCGGCGCCAGCGCCACGTTGCCCAGGCCGACCAGGCCGGTATCGGTCTCCACCTCCACCACGGTCCAGCCGTGGAAGCGGAAGGTGTCCATGGTGTCGTCGGCGCCGGCGTGGGCCTTGTTGTCCCACACCAGGTCCATGGCGTTGGAGCAGAAGTTGCCCTGCGGCGGCACGGTGGGGCCCTGCCATTCGAAAACGCGGGCGCGGATCTTGGTGATCTTCATGGAATCGGTCTCTTGTTCGTTCAGGTGACGGGCGTGGCGGTGGCGTTCAGGCAGGCGTGCTGGTGCGCGCCGCCCGCTGCGCACGGCCCATGCGGCAGGCGATGGCAAAGGCGTTGGCCGTGGCGTTGACGTCGGCGCGGCCCTGGCCGGCGATGTCGTAGGCGGTGCCATGCGCCGGCGTGGTGATGGGAGTGGGCAAGCCGCCCTGCACCGTCACGCCCTTGGAGAAGCCCAGCAGCTTCAGCGCGATCTGGCCCTGGTCGTGGTACATGGTGACGATGGCATCGAGCTCGCCGTCACGCGCCTTGAGGAAGATGGTGTCGGCCGGGAACGGCCCAACCACCGGCAGCCCCGCGGCGTTGAGCGCGGCCACCGCCGGCGCGATGACGTCGATCTCCTCGCGCCCGCAGGTGCCGCCGTCGCCGTTGTGCGGGTTGAAGCCGGCCACCGCCACGCGCGGCGCGGCCACGCCGTTGGCCTGCAGCGAGCGGTAGATCAGCGTCGCGGCCGCCTGGATGCGCTCCACGCTCAGGTAAGAGGCTGCGTCCTTGAGCGGCACGTGCGAGGACACCCGCGAGGTCCACAGCCCCTGCAGCGTGTTGAACTCGCAGAAGTAGCCCTGCACGCCCAGGTACTGGGCGAAGTGGTGCAGCTCGTCCTCGTGCTGGAGGCCACCCAGCTTCATCGCGTGCTTGTTGAGCGGGGCGAAGCAGATCGCGTCCACCTCGCCGGCCAGCGTCGCGTCCATGCAGCGGTTGAGCACCGACAGCACCGAGGCGCCGCCGGCCGCGTCGGCCTGACCCACGCGCACCTGGTCCGGCCGCACCGTGTCCACGGCCAGGAAGGCCGGGCGCGACGCGTTCGTCCGCTCGCGCACCTGGGCCAGCGACAACACCGGGGCCGTGGCGACTTCCACGCCCGCGACCTGCTGGCCTTGGGCCCACAGCCAGGGGTCGCCGACGAGCACGATGTTGGCCTGCTCGCGCACGTCGCTGCGGGCCAGCAGCCGTGCGATCAGCTCGGGGCCGATGCCGGCCGGGTCGCCCAGGGTCAGCGCGACGACGGGCCGTGTGGAGGTGTTCATGGTGTGTCCTTTGCTGAGGCTGTGTCCCGGCACTCAGTCCAGCCGGATGTCGCGGCGCTTGATCAGGGCCGCGTAGCGCTTGTTCTCGGCGTTGTGGAAAGCCTGGAACTGCGCCTGGCTCATGGGCTGCACCTCCATGCCTATGGCTTCCAGTCGCGCCTTCACGTCAGGCATCTGGATGATCCTGGTGACCTCGTCATGCACCCGGTCCTGCACGGCCTTGGGCGTGCCCGCGGGCATGTACACGCCGTACCAGGCGCTCATCTCCACCTCCTTCAGCCCGGCCTCCGCGGTCGTGGGCACGTCGGGGAGCTGGGGGCTGCGCTTGGCGGCCGCCACGGCCAGCGCCTTGACCTTGCCGGTCTTGATGTGCGGCAGCACCGAGGCCATGGTGTCGAAGCTCATCTGCACGGAGCCCCCCATCAGGTCCACCAGCGCCGGCGCGCTGCCGCGGTAGGGCACGTGCGTGATGTCGGCCTGCGTGGCCTCGCGGAACAGCTCGCCGGCAATGTGCTGCGTGCTGCCGGCCCCACTGCTGGCGAAGTTCACCGACCCCGGCTGCTTGCGCACCAGCGCCACCAGGTCGCTCACCGTGTTCACACCCAAGTCCTTGTTGACCACCAGCACGTTGGGCACGGCGCCGACGTAGGCCACGGGTACCAGGTCGCGGTCGTTGCTGTAGGGCAGTTTGATCAGATAAGGGGCGATGGCGTGCGCCGTGGAAACGCCCATCACCAGGCTGTGGCCGTCGTTGGCACGCACCGCCTCGGCAGGCGCCATCGTGTTGGAGGCCCCGGGCTTGTTCTCGACCACCACGGTGGTCTTGAGCGCCGGGCCCAGCTTGTCGGCCACCGCGCGCGCCGCCGCGTCGGTGCCGCCGCCCGGCGCCGAGCCCACGAGCATGCGCAGCGGCCTGGACGGCCACTCCTGCGCCAGGGCCGGCACCACCGTCAGGCCCAACAAGGTGGCGGCCGCCGCGGCGCGCACCGCCCGCCGCTTCCAGGCGCTTGGCTTCATGTTTGTCTCCGGGTCGTTGTAGGAAGTGCAGCGATGCTAGGTAGCCAATCTATACGCGTAAACTTGATTTTTCTGATCGACTGATAGGCCCAACTTATTCATGAAGCCCATGTCCGCCCGCCACCTGCTGCAGCGGCTGCGCTTCAGGCAAGTCGCCCTGCTGCTGGCGCTGCAGCGGCTGGGGACGCTGCGCGCGGCGGCGTCGGAGCTGGGCATGACACAACCCGCGGCGACGCAGATGCTCCAGGAGCTGGAGGCAGCCCTGGAGCTGCCCCTGTTCGAGCGCGCCGGCCGCGGCTTGCGGCCCACGCCCGCGGGCACGGCCGTCATGGCGCATTTCGAGGGGTTACAGGGCTCGCTGGAAGCGCTCGCGCGCACGCTCGAAGGCTTGAGCGAGGGCGGCGGGGGCGTGCTGGCCGTAGGCTGCATTCCGGCGTCTTCGCCGACGCTGCTGGTGCAGGCGGTGGCCGCGCTCAAGCGCGAGCGGCCGCTGCTGAAGGTGCGCATCGTCACCGAGACCAGCGACCACCTGCTGGACCTGCTGGACCAGGGCGAGCTCGACCTGGTCATAGGCCGCATTGCCGAGGGTCATGCCCATGGCAACTACGACTCGACGGTGCTGGCCAGCGAGCCCTTGAGCGTGGTCGTGGGCCGGCGCAATTCGCGGGCCCACGAGAGCGCCCCAACGTTGCAAGGCCTCCTGCGCGACCCCTGGGTGCTGCAGCCGCGGCCCTCGCCCATGCGCGAGCTGCTGGAGCAGGAATTCCGGCTGCAGGGCCTGGACATGCCACGCAACCTGGTGGAGACCGCTTCCATGCACACCACCGTGTTCCTCATCAACGAGGCGCCCATGGTGGCCGTGCTGCCCGCCGCGCTGGCCGCGCGCCACGAGGCGGACGGGCTGCTGCGCGTGCTCCCGCTGCAACTGCACCAGGCGCTGGAGCCCTACCGCGCCATCGTGCCCAAGCAGCGCCCGCTGGGCGCCGCGGCGCAACGCTTCCTGGAGCTGCTGGCTGCGGCGCTGGCAGCATGACGGGCATGACAGCCATGGCTACCAGGCTGCGGATTGCGCAAGGCCCCTCCGGAAGGCCCACCCTGCCGTTGCGCCCGCATCCGCCGCGCCTTGTGGCGGCCCATTGAGGCTGCGGCCCGTGGATCAACAACAGGGTTTCGTGCTCACCCGGCACTGGTGCGACACGCCGCAAGGCACGCTGGTGGAGTTCTGGCTGGCGACTGACGAGGGCCCCCGCCGGGTCCGGCTGCCGCCGCAGACGTCCGTCGCCTTCTTCCCCGCCGAGCGGCAGGCGCAGGTGGCCTTGCTGCTGCGCGACGAGCCCTATGTGGAGCTGCGCGCGCTGGACCTGCTGGATTTCCAGCACCGCCCCGTGATGGGCCTGTACTGCTGGCAGCAGCGCCAGCTGCAGCGCGCCGAAAAACTGCTCAGGCGTGCCGGCATCCCGGTCTTCGAGGCCGACATCCGGCCGCCGGAGCGCTACATGATGGAGCGCTTCATCACGGCGCCGGTCCGCTTCAGCGGCACGCCGGACGGCAGCGGCACGCTGCACCAGGCGCGCCTGAAACCCGCGCCCGCCTACCGCCCTCGCCTGCGGCTGGCCTCGCTGGACGTCGAAACCAACCGGCACGGCGAGCTGTACTCCATCGCCATCGAGGGCTGCGGCGAGCGCCAGGTCTGGGTGCTGGGCCCGCTCGGCGGGCACGGGGCGCCGGTGGATTTCCGGCTCGACGCCGTCGAGTCCCGCGCTCAACTGCTGCAGTCGCTTTGCGATTGGCTCGCCCGCCACGACCCGGATGCCCTTATTGGCTGGAACCTGGTGCAGTTCGACCTGCGCATCCTTCACGAGCACGCACAGCGCCTGCAGGTGCCGCTGCGGCTGGGCCGCGGCGGCGCCGTGATGGAGTGGCGCGCCCATGGCACGCAAAGCGGCCACTTCTTCGCGGCGGCAGCCGGGCGGCTGCTCATAGACGGCATCGAGGCGCTGCGCTCGGCCACCTGGAGCTTTGCGTCCTTTGCGCTGGAGAACGTCGCCCGCGAGCTGCTGGGCGAGGGCAAGGC
This sequence comes from Azohydromonas lata, assembly GCF_034427735.1. NCBI lineage: Bacteria > Pseudomonadati > Pseudomonadota > Betaproteobacteria > Burkholderiales > Sphaerotilaceae > Azohydromonas > Azohydromonas lata. Next base: position 4,046 of record NZ_JAXOJX010000049.1, on the reverse strand, counting down.
CATAGACACGCCCGACGAGCGCATGGCCGAGATCGACCGCATGTTCGCCGAGGACAAGGTGGCGCTGGCCCGCTACAACCTCAAGGACTGCGAGCTGGTGAGCCGCATCTTCGCCAGAACGCAGGTGCTGGACTTCCTGCTGGAGCGCGCCACCGTCACGGGGCTGCCGGCCGACCGCAGCGGCGGCTCGGTGGCGGCCTTCACGCACCTGTACCTGCCGCGCATGCACCGCCTGGGCTTCGTCGCGCCCACCTTGGGCGACGAACGCCCGCGCAGCAGCCCCGGCGGCTTCGTCATGGACTCGCAGCCCGGGATCTTCGACTCGGTGCTGGTGCTGGACTACAAGTCCCTGTACCCCGCCATCATCCGCACCTTCCTGATCGACCCCGCCGGCTTGGCGCAGGGGCTGCACGAGGCCGACGAGCGTGCCTCGGTGCCCGGCTTCGACGGCGCGCGCTTCTCCCGCACGCGCCACTGCCTGCCCGCCATGGTCGAGCAGGTCTGGCAGGGCCGCGAGGCCGCCAAGCGCGAGGGCAACCAGCCGCTGGCCCAAGCGCTGAAGATCATCATGAATGCCTTCTACGGCGTGCTCGGCACCCGGGGCTGCCGCTTCTGCGACCCGCGCCTCACGTCCTCCATCACGCGGCGGGGCCACGAGATCATGCGCAGGACGCGCGAGCTCATCGAGGCCCAGGGCTGGCGCGTCATCTACGGCGACACCGACTCGACCTTCGTCTGGCTGGGCCGCGAGCACGCCGAGGCCGACGCCGCCCGCATCGGCCGCGGCCTGGTGCAGCACGTCAACCAGTGGTGGCGCGAGCACCTGAAGGCCGAGTTCGGCCTGGACAGCGCGCTGGAGCTGCAGTTCGAGACGCACTACCGCCGCTTCCTCATGCCCACCGTCCGCGGCTCGAACGAAGGCAGCAAGAAGCGCTACGCCGGGCTGGTCAGGCAGCAGGACGGCCGCGAGCGCATGGTCTTCAAGGGGCTGGAGACCGTGCGCTCCGACTGGACGCCCCTGGCCCAGCAGTTCCAGCAGCAGCTCTACCAGCGGGTGTTCCTGCGCCAGCCTCACCAGGACTACGTGCGCGACTTCGTGCGCCGCACCCTGGCCGGCGACATGGACGAGCTGCTGGTCTACCGCAAGCGGCTGCGCCGAGGGCTGGAGGACTACCAGCGCAACGTGCCGCCGCACGTGCGCGCGGCGCGCATGGCCGACGAGAACGACCAGCGCTTGGGCCGCGTGCAGCCGTTCCTCGGCGGCGGCCGCACCCGCATCGCCTACGTGATCACGACCGCGGGCCCGCAGCCGTTGGAGATGCGCCGCGCCCCCATCGACTACCACCACTACATCGAGCGCCAGTTGCGGCCCGTGGCCGACGCCATCCTGCCCTTCGTCCAGGACGATTTCTCCAGGCTGATCGATCCGAACGCCGGCCTGTTCTGAGCCCCAAGCCCGTGCGGTCGCGGCGGCCTTGTGTTGTCGCAGCAACAAAGCTTTATCGCAGAGTTTCGCGACAAAGCTACACTCCCGCGTCCTACAAAAACGAGGGTGCGATGGGTAGTGCAGTGATAGACGAAGGGATCCCGCTGGCCGAGGTGCTGGTGCAGGCCAACCGGGTCCAGGCCGTCGTCTCGCAGGTGCGCGGCGCGATGCTGGCGCCGGAGAACCGCAAGACGCCGCCGCGCTACTACACGGGCGACGTCATGGGCCTCACCGGCCTGGACAAGAACGCCATGGACGTGGCCCTGCGCAAGCGCACCCTGCCCGTGGGCAAGCTGGGCGTGGGCAACCGCCGCGAGTTCACGCTGCAGGAATTGCAGGCCTGGGTGCGCCACTACAAGGCCGACGCCCTGCGCCCAACCGGCGCCCACGCCGTGACGATCGCCGTGGCCAACTTCAAGGGCGGCGTGACCAAGACGACCACGGCGCTGACGCTGGCGCAGGGCCTGTCGCTGCGCGGCCACCGGGTGCTGGTCATAGACACCGATCCGCAAGGCTCGCTCACCACGCTGTTCGGCATCCTGCCCGACACGGAGGTGCGGCGCGACGACACCATGCTGCCGCTGGTGGAGGGCGCGCAGGCGTCGCTGCGCTACGCCGTGCGGCCCACCTACTGGAGCGGCATCGACCTCGTGGCCGCGGCGCCGCTGCTGTTCGGCGCCGAGTTCGAGCTGTCCGGCCGCATGGTGATGGACGCGGGCTTCCAGTATTGGCGCGTGCTGGAGCTGGGCCTGCGCGACCTGCGCCAGGACTACGACGTGATCATCATGGACACGCCGCCGGCGCTGTCCTACATGACCATCAACGTGCTCATGGCGGCCGACGGCATCCTCATGCCGCTACCGCCCAACGCGCTGGACTTCGCCAGCAGCGCGCAGTTCTGGCAGCTCTTCGGCGACCTGACCACGCGGCTGCCCTCGGTGCAGGACAAGCGCTTCGACTTCATCAGCATCCTGCCCACCCGCGTCGAATCCACCGACGCCGCGGGCAGCACCGTGCGGGAGTGGATGGCTGCGGCCTACGCCGAGAAGCTGCTGCCCGTCGAGATTCCCAAGAGCGCCGCCGCCGGCGCCGCCAGCGCCAACTTCGGCACGGTCTACGACGAGGCCGTGGGCAGCAGCCGCACCGTGCGCCGCGCCACCGACGCCGCGGACCGCCTGGCCGACGCCATCAGCGTGCACTGCCTCAAGGCCTGGCGCCGCCAGCTCGCACGGAGCGCCGCAGCATGAGCGCCGTCAGCAAGGGCAAGGGCCTCAAGTTCGACCTGCCGCCGGCCGGCGCAGCTCCGGCCGCGCCCGCCGCACCCGCCGAACCCGTCACGGGCGTGATGCGCCACGCCGGCCTGGCGCAGGAGCTGCATTCGCTGCGCGCCCAGGTGCAGCAGCTCGAAGGCGAGCGCGGCGCACAGCCGCTGGACGCGCGCCTGGTGCGCGCCAGCCGTTGGGCCAACCGGCATGCGGCGTCTTTCGAAAACGAAGACTTCGCGGAGCTGAAAGCCGAGATTGCCGGCGCGGGCGGCAACGTCCAGCCCATCAAGGTGCGGCCGCTGAGCGGGCCGGCGGCCGACGGCGCGCGCTACGAGATCGTGTTCGGCCACCGGCGCCACCGCGCCTGCCTGGAGCTGGGCTTGCCCGTGCTGGCGGTCGTGGCCGACCTCGACGACCGCGCCTTGTTCGCGGAAATGGATCGAGAGAACCGCGCCCGCAAGAACCTCAGCGCCTACGAGCAGGGCGTGATGTACCGGCGCGCGCTCAAGGAGGGCCTGTTCCCCTCGCAGCGCATGCTGGCCGTGGCCGTCGGCGCCGACTCGGGCAACGTGAGCCGCGCCATCAAGGTCGCGGATCTGCCTGAGGACATGCTGGCGGCCTTCGGTTCGCCGCTGGCGGTGCAGTTCGCCTGGGCCAGCGACCTGGCCGACGCCCTGCAGCGCGACCGCCAGGCCGCGCTGGCGGCGGCGCGGGAAGCCGCGCAGGCCGGCCTGGCGCCGCCACAGGTGTTCAGCGCCATCACGGGCAAGGCCAGCCGCCGCGGCGCTGCACCGCACAGCCCCCCGGCCGCAGCGCCGGTCACGACCGCAACACCAACCGCAACACCGGCCGCGCTGCCGGCCGTACCCGTGCAGGCCCTGGCCGCGCCACCGGCCGACGTCCCGTACAGCGCGCCGGCGCTCCGGCCGCCGGCCGCCGCGCGAGCCGCGGGTGGCGTGGCCTTGTCCATGGCGGACGTCGCCCGGCTGGCGGCCGAGGCCGATGCACAGCAGCAGCGCCCCGGCGGTGCGGAGCTGGCCGCTTTCCTGCGCGACCTGGCGCAGCGCATCGCGCAAAGCCTGGGCGACGGCGGCGCCGCGGGCTTCAGCCGCTGACGCCGTGCCGGCCCCGGGGGGACGGCCGCCTCTGATTCCAATTCGTTCTCCGCACTGAAGCCTCGTCACACCCGCGCAGGCGGGTGTCCACGAGCACCGGGCGGCCTCCCGGCCTGCGTGGATGCCCGCCTTCGCGCACTGCTGTCCGGGGAAAACGTAACGGCTCGGCTGGCTGGCCGT
>NZ_JAXOJX010000048.1:0-60566 GCF_034427735.1 Azohydromonas lata | reverse complement strand
CGCGTGGCGCCGCCGGCCTCCATCACCGGCTGCGACGCGCTGGGCTGTTGGGCCAGCGACGGCACGCGGCTGCAGCGCGCGGCGCCGGGCGTGCTGCTGGGCCCGCGCGGCTTTTGCAGTGCGCCGGGCGGGCTGCTGCAATGCCCTTGACGGGTGCGGCGTCGGACTCGGTTCAGGCGTCGGACTCGGTTCAGGCGTCGGCCACGCCGGCGGCGGACGACGCGTCCAGCCAGCGCAGCAGCACGCTGTAGAGCGACTGCGCCTCCACCGGCTTGGCGATGAAGGCGTTCATGCCGGCGGCCAGGCAGGCCTCGCGGTCCTCGCTGAAGGCGTTGGCAGACAGCGCCAGGATGGGCACGCCGGTCCAGCCCGGCAGCTTGCGCAGCTCGCGCGTGGCCGCCAGGCCGTCCATGCCCGGCATCTGCATGTCCATCAGCACCAGCGCGTAAGTGCCGCGGCGCGCCTTGTCCACGGCTTCCAGGCCGGAGACCGCGGCGTCCACGGCCAGCCCCGCGCGCTCCAGCAGGCCCACGGCCACCTCGCGGCTGACGAAGTGGTCCTCCGCCAGCAGCACGCGCGCGCCGGCATGGCGCAAGCGCAGCGCGCCCGCGGCGTCCAGCCGCGCCAGTGGGGCCTGCGGGCGCTGCGGGGCGCTGCCGCGGCCCACGCGGGCCGTGAACCAGAAGGTGCTGCCCTGGCCGGGCAGGCTGTCCGCGCCCGCGTCGCCACCCATAAGGCGCGCCAGCCGCTGCGTGATGGCCAGGCCCAACCCTGTGCCGCCATGGGTGCGCGTGGTGGAGGCATCGGCCTGCGTGAAGGCCTGGAAGAGCCGCTGCAATTGACCGCGCTCCAGGCCCACGCCGCTGTCCCGCACCTCCAAGCGCAGCAGCAGCCCGGCCTGCGTCTCCTGCTCCACGCGGGCGCGCAGCCGCACGAAGCCCTGCGACGTGAACTTCACGGCGTTGACGGCGTAGTTCAGCAGCGCCTGGCGCAGCCGCGTCGGGTCGCCGCGCAGCCAGGCGGGCACGCCGTCGCTGTCCACTTCCAGCACCAGGCCCTTGTCGGCCGCCGTGGCGGCCACCATGGCGCGCACGTCCTCCAGCACTGGGGCCCATTCGAAATCGATGTTTTCCAGTTTCAACTGGCCCGCTTCGATTTTTGACAGATCCAATATGTCATTGAGCGTGGCCAGCAAATGCCGCCCGGCCAGGCCTATTTTTTCCAGGCGCTGCAAATACCGCGGCTCCAGGATTTCCTGGCGCAGCAGCTCCGTCATGCCCAGCATGGCATTGAGCGGCGTGCGAATTTCGTGGCTCATGTTGGCCAGGAAGGCGGATTTGGCCTGGCTGGCGATTTCGGCGCGGCGGCGGGCCTCGTCGGCTTCCAGCGTGCGCGCTTCCACCAGGTTTTCAAGGTGGCGCTGGTATTGCGTCAACTGCCGGGCCATGATGTTTTTCTCGGTCACGTCGCGCACGGTGGCCTGGATGATGAATTGCGGGCCAAAATCCATGCAGGTCATGGAGATGGCCGCCGTAAAACGGCTGCCGTCCAGGCGCCTGTGCTCCCATTCGAATTGGGCACAATTGTCGCGGCAAGCCTGCCGAAAAACTTCCCCGGCCACTGCCAGCGAGGAGCGGCCGTCGGGCTGCACCATGGGCGACACGTCAAAAATGGTGCAGTCCATCAAATTGGGCACGCCAAACAATTCCAGCGCCGCACGGTTGGCGGCGACGAAGGAGCCTTGCATGGGGTCGAGCACGACCTGCGCATCCGTGGAGCGCTCGAACAATTGCCGGTATTTTTCCTCGCTGCTTCGCAAGGCCGACTCCAGGCCCTTGCGCTCGGTGATGTCACGCCAGATGCCGAAGGTGGCCATCAATTGGCCCTTGCCATCGAAAAGCGGGCCGGCCGTGCAGAGAAAATCGCGCAAGCCCAGCGCCGTGGGCAGGGTTTCTTCGGCCGAAACCAGTTCTGCGCGGGCCACGGCGGCGGTGGCCATGTTTTTCAATATGCGCGCCTGCGGCGCGGGCAACAGCGCGGTTTCATCCTTGCCCAAGATGTCCTGGGCCTCACGGCCCAAAATCCGGCAGGCCGTGCGGTTGGCCAGGAGGTAGTGGCCGTCCAGGTCCTGCAGGGTGATGGCTTCGTCGGAGGCGTTGGACAGCGCTTCCAGCAGTTGTAGCTCCTCCAGCCGCTCCTTGAGCGAGCGTGACAGCCCTTCGGCTCGCAGCAGCGCCTGGCGCTGGCGCAACACCACCGACACCACCAGGCAGGCCACGGCCAGCAGCAGGCCCAGCAGCGCCGCGCCGTGGATGCGCGCCGAAGCGTTGTCCCAAATCTCGGATTGGCGCACCACGGCGACCAGCACCCAGTCCGTACCGGGAATTTCACGCGCCACGCCCAGCACGGGCTCGCCCCGGCCATCCAGGCCCGCGGCGAATGCGTCCACGGCAATTTGTCCACTCAAGGCCTTGGCCGCCAGGGAATGCGGGCCGGACAAGGGCTGATCAATGGGCTGCGCACCGGCAAACCGCGGCTTGGCCAGGTATTGGACGGAGGCGCCATCACGCCTGAGCAGCAGGGCTTCCCCGCTTTCGCTGTGCACGGGCCAGCTTTGCAGCAGGTTTTCCAGCCAACCCGAGACCGGGGTATGGACCACGACAAAGGGGAAATTCTTGCCGGCGCTCAACAACGGCAGCACGAAATCCAGAAATTGCTCGCCGGACGCCGTTGTGTAAGGCGCGGCCTGCTGAATATCCAGGCTGCGGCGGGCGGCCTCCAGCGCGGCCCTCAAACCCTCCGACAACTCATTGGGCGCAGCCTTGCTGCCGGCCAGGTATTTTCCATGGTGATCCAGCACGCTCACCAGGGCCTCATTTCGCGGGCCGAACAAATCCTGCAGGCGCTGGATCATCAATTTTCGGTTTTCTTCGCTGCCCGCCTGCGAGCTCTGGTACAGCGCGGCAAAATACTCGCTGTTTTGAACGAAACGGGCATTGCGGCTGCGCTCCACCAGCCAGTCGGTGAGCAGCCGCGACTTGAAATCCGCAATGGATTGAAGGCGCGACACTTCGGCGTCGCGCTCCATTTTCCATATTTGAAGGCAACTCAGGCCCGTGAATGCCAGCAGCGCCACGGCACCCACTGTCCAGGCCCGCCATCCGCCGTGGGGCAGCGGGTTTTCAGCCGACATTTTCAGCCGCCTGTAGCGCAGCAAGGCGTGAAACAGCAGGGCGCTGAAGGCAATGAATATCCAGAACTTGGGCGCGCCCGTGGCCCAGGGCACGGGCCCGGCCAGCCATTGCAGCAGGGCGTCGATCAGCCAGTGGCCCGCCACGGCGGCGGCGGCATACAGCAGGACGAAGAAAAGGTCGGCGCGCGGCGGCGGAGCCTCGGCTTGGGCGCAGTGGGACATGGCGGCAGCGGTCGCGCGGTCACGTGTTGAGGGAGGCCGGCGGCTGGGCGCCGCCGGTGGCGTCCAGCCAGTGCAGCAACACGCGGTACAGGACGTCCATCTCCACCGGCTTGGAAATGAACCCGTTCATCCCGGCATCCAGGCAAGCCAGGCGGTCCTCCTGGAAGGCATTGGCCGTCAGCGCCAGGACGGGCACGCTAGCCCAGCCCGGCAGCGCCCGCAAGGCGCGCGTGGCGTCCAGCCCGTCCATCACGGGCATCTGCATGTCCATGAGCACCAGTGCGTAAGCGGCGGCGCGGGCCTTGTCCACGGCCTCGCGGCCGTTGAAGGCGGTGTCCGCCACCAGCCCGACACCCTCCAGCATGGCCAGCGCCACCTGGCAGTTGACGGGATTGTCCTCAGCCACCAGCACGCGCTTGCCGGCATGGCGCTCGCGCAGCGCGCGGGCGGGGTCGGCTTCCTGCAGGGCGTCGGCGCCGTCGTCCAGGGGCGGCGCCACCCGCCCGGGCAGGAAACGCGCCGTCAGCCAGAAGGTGCTGCCCACGCCCGGCGTGCTGACCACGCCCACCTCGCCGCCCATGAGCCGCACCAGGCGCTGCGTGATGGCCAGGCCCAGCCCGGTGCCGCCGAAAGGACGCGTGGTGGAGCTGTCGGCCTGCTCGAAGGCTTCGAACAGGCGGCTGAGCTGCGGCGCCTCTATGCCTATGCCGCTGTCCTGCACCTCGAAGCGCAGCATCAGCGCGCCCTGCGCCTGGCCCACCAGGCGCGCGCGCAGCACCACGAAACCCTGCTGCGTGAACTTCACCGCGTTGCCCAGGTAGTTCAGCAGGGCCTGGCGCAGGTGGGCCGGGTCGCCGTGCAGCCAGGCGGGCACGCCGGCCGCGTCCAGGCTCAGCGCCAGGCCCTTGGCGCGGGCGGACTCGTCCATGAGCGAGCACAGCTCCTGCAGCAGCGTGGGCAGATGGAAGTCCACCCGCTCGCTGCTGACCTTGCCGGACTCGATCTTGGAGAGGTCCAGGATGTCGTTGACGATGCCCAACAGGTGGCGCCCGGCCTGCGTGATGTGCTGCAGGTGCGCCGTCTGCGCGGCCGTGGCGCCGCTGCCGCGCAGCAAGTCGGCCACGCCGATGATGGCGTTGAGCGGCGTGCGTATCTCGTGGCTCATGTTGGCCAGGAAGGCCGTCTTGGCCTCGCTGGCCGCCTGCGCGCGGGCACAGGCCTCGTCGGCCTCGCGGGTGCGCTCGCGCACCAGGCGTTCGAGCTCCTGGCGGTAGCGGCTGAGCTCCAGGCTCATGCGGCGCTCGTCGGTGACGTCCTCCAGCACCAAGACGAAATGCGTGGGCCCGCTGCCGCCCAAGCTGATGGGCGAAATGACGGCGTACTCCACGTACTCGTCGCCGTTCTTGCGAAAAAGCGTGTATTCGCCCTGCCAGGGCAACCCGCTGCGCAGCTTTTCCCAGGCCTGCGCGTGAACGGCGGGATCGGTGGCGCCGGGCGAGAGCACGGCGGCAATTTCGCCCTGCACTTCCTGCGCCGAAAAACCGCTGATGCGGGAAAAGGCGGCGTTGGCATATTCGATGCGCCCGTCCAGGCCGGTGATGACCATGCCGGCGGGCCCCTGCTCCAGCGCCATGGAGAGCTTGTGCAGCCGTGCCTCGTCCAATTTGCTCTCGGTGATGTCGCGCAGGATGGCAAAGCTGCCCAGCAGCGCGCCGTCGTCCTCGAACAGCGGGCCGCGCGTGGCATGGAACACCCGCGTGCCCTGGGCGGTCTGCAGCACTTCCTCGCCGCTCATGACGCGGCGTTGGACCAGCACGCGGCGCGTGGCCTGCAGCACGGCCTGCGCCTGCTCAGGCGGAAACAGGGCGGTGTCGTCGCGGCCCAGCACCTGGTCCACCGGCTTGCCCAGCAGCTCGCAGGCGCTGCGGTTGGCCAGCAGCCAGCGGCCCTGCAAGTCCTTGACGGCCACGGCCTCGTCCGAGGCCTCGGTGAGCGCCGCCACCAGGCGCAGCGACTTCACGCGCTCCTGCAGCGACTGCGACTCCACGCGCGCGCGCTCCAGCATGCGGCCCAGGCGCAGCAGCACCAGGACCACGCCGGCGGCCATCAGCACCAGCAGGCCGATGAGCACGAACCACACGGTGTCGGAGACGGCATGGGCCAGCGTCTGCGCCGCCGCGGCCTGTGGCACCAGGGTGCCCGCAAGGCCTGCCGCACCTGCCATGCCCATCCCCCTGCCCTCCAGCCCGCGGCCCGAAATCATCCTGCCTTGTCCTGCTCTCATAGTGGTGCGGATATTTATTTTCCTGCACCATTGAGGCAATATATTTTCGAATTCAAATCCATTTACTCATTTACCGGTAAATACCATACTTCCGGCAAACATTTTCACGGATTCATACTCAAATGCGCCAAGTGCAGCATCCGAATTAGAATGAAAATAACCTTGTCGACTGTGATCCAATTGTCAACAATGGGCGGGCATTCCCGAACACGCGGGGTAGGACATTTCCCGCCCTGGCGCCGTAGAAATAAAAACTTTTGCCGCACGGCGCAAGTCCGGTGACCGTGAAGCAGCGGGCAGTTGGCTGCGGCCGCATGCAGGGCGGCCAACTTGCATCCACTCGTTACTTGATGTGTATGGGACGCAAGGAGTTGCTTTTCAAGGAATTTGCGCCGGGACCAAGCACTGTGGAGTCACAAGGTTTCCAGCCCGCGAGAGCTTGATACCGTTCCCGTCCCCCCCTGCGAAGCCTGCTCGAAGCGGCCAGGGACCGTGCAGCAAACCGCCTTGGCCTGACAACGAGCCTGCCCGCCTGGCCTGAGCGCAAGGCTGGTCTCAACATTTCTTACGTCTTGACTCATTCAACACCGTTTCGGTGCGGCAGATATTGATTTGCCTAAAGCGCCGAATATTGCGGCGCCAACGTGGTTTTCAGTATTCGCAAAGAGGCTGCCGTGAAAACCTTGATATCACATTGGACTTTGGTGCTGGGGCTGTTGGCGGCACTGGGCTTGAATGCCTGCGGCGGTGGTGACACCGCAGCGGACACAAGCGCCAGCCTGCCCTTGGAAACATCGACCAGCAAAACAACCAATGAAAAGCCGGCACAAATGCCGACATACTCCACAGGCACTTCAGAGCAGCCGTTTCACACCGGCACACTCCAGCCCGAGGCCGCCGCGGGTACCATGAAATGGAACCCCGGGCATTATGTGACTTTCAGCTCGGACACGACCGACGATGAAATTGATGCCCGGCTGGATGAAATCCGCAAGCTTCCTTTCAAGGGCATCGTGGTGCGGGCCTTCTGGAAACAGCTTGAGCCGCGCAAGGATGCCTACAATTTCAAGCGCATAGACCGCCACCTCAACCTGGCCGCCGCCAACGGCAAGCGCTTTTTCTTGCTGCTGACCACCCGCAACTTTCGCACCGGCGTGGTGGCGCCGGACTACCTGCGCGCGCCGCTTTTCGACGGCGGGGTGTACCAGTACAAAAGCTCCAAGGACACGCTGGGAGAAAATATTGCGCTCTGGGATGACAACGTCCGCAATCGGCTGGCCTTATTGATCAAGGCCCTGGCGCGCCGCTACGACGGCAACCCGTATTTTGAGGGCATCATTCTCAATGAAACCGCATTCGGCCAGCCGGTTTCAGAGGTCAGCGACGAAAATCGCGCCGCCTATTACTCCAACTTGCTGCAAATTGACAGCCTGGCACGCGCCGCATTCACGCGTACCGTGGTGATTCAATTCATCAATTTTCCGCCCCAGCGCACCGGCGCCTTGGTGGACAACATGCTGAACAAGGGAGTCGGGTTTGGATCGCCTGACGTGTTCCTCGCGGATGAGGATCACGAAAAATACGTCTATCCTTACACCGATTTGGTGCAGCGCCGCATTCCCATCGGCATGCAGGTGGAGTCGGACTCTTATATCCACCGCTGCGCGGGCTGCGCTTTCGACCCGCCACCGGTCAAGGATCTATATACGTTCGCCCGCGACCGGCTGCACAGCAACTACATATTCTGGCAATACGTGCAGGAACCCTGGTACGACGCCTGGACCAAGGTGAAGGCGTTGTTCAGATCCGCGGGTTTTCCAAGCGACCCCGCCGGCGGCCTGGCCACCGCATGCCCCCGCCGCTATGCAGCGTGCGTGTCCAACGGGCATTGAGGCCTGGCGCATTTGCGGCGCAAGCGGCAGGGACGTATAGGCAATCGCGGCGGCCCGCGCTTGGCGCCGGCTGCCGCGGGTGCATCAAAGCGTCAATTGCCCCGCTCCACCATGTCGCGGTAGGCGTGCCAGCTCGCATGCGCCAGCAGCGGGAAGACGAAAATCAGCCCAAGCATGGCCGTGAGGAAGCCCAGCAGCGTCAAGGCGGCAATGATCGCGGCCCACACCAGCAGGGGCAGGGCGTTGCGCCGGCAGCAGCGCAGGCTGGTCATGGCGGCCGTGACGACGTCCACCGGGCGGTCCACCAGCAAGGGCGCACTGACCACGGTGAGCGCGAACACCACCGCCGCCGCCAGTGCGCCGGATGCCAGGAACATCAGCCCAAGCGCCAGGTACTGACCGGCCATCAGCTCGGACAGCAGTTGCGACAGCTTGATGGCCTGGCCTTGGTAATAGAACGCGAACAGGATGGCCGCCGAGCGCTCCCACAGGATGTAGGCCAGCGCCAGCATCAAGCCCAACATGGCGATGGAGCCGGCATGGGCCTGCAGGCCCCGCACGCTGGCACGCAGGTCAGGCGGCTGCCCCGCTTCCAGTTGCTGGGCCAGCCCATACAGCGCAATGGCGAGGAAGGGGCCGACGAGCAGGAAGCCGCCCAACAGCGCTGGCGCGACGTAAGTGGCTTTCCACGCCGCCGTGGTCAGCAGCATGCCCACGGCCGCCACGAGAACGCCCAAGCCCAGGCTCGGAGCGGGCGAGCGCATCACGTCGCGCCAGCCCATGCGCAGCCATCGCCAGGGACTGTCAAGGCCTATGGCGCGAACCTCGGGGTCCGCGGCATCGGACACCGCAGCGTCCGTGCGGGAAGTGGGCGCTGCCTGCGCCAGGCTGTGTCTATCGAGCGTGTGGTCCATGGCGAACTCCTACGCGGTGGGAAAGGACAAGCCGGCACGCCGGCCTGGCGTATACGCAAGAGATGCGCGAGAGGCCGGCGGCGTGTTGCCGTGGATGCTAACGACAGCGGACCCGGGAAAACCACTGGCGGCGAAAACATGCGTTGCCGTCGTGGAAAACTGTCGCTCCCGCGCCTTGCGCCGCAGGACGGACCTTTGGGGAGAGATGGATGCTCGATCAACTGTGGGCGCCGCGCGCCTGGCTGCCCGGCGGCTGGCGCGAGCGGGTGCTGCTGGACATCGGCCGCGACGGGCGCTGGTCCGCCGTCACGCCGAACGTGGACGCGCCGCCCGGCGCTCACGTGGCCGCCGGGCCCTTGCTGCCCTCGCTGGTGGATGCGCACAGCCACGCCTTCCAGCGGGCCTTCGCCGGCCTGGCCGAGGTGCGCGAAGGCACATCGGCGGACGACTTCTGGTCCTGGCGCGAGCGCATGTACGCCGTGGCGCAACGCATCACGCCGGCGCAGTTGCGCGCCGTGGCGGCACAGCTGTGCGTGGAGCTGCTGCGCGGCGGCTACACGCAGGTGTGCGAGTTCCACTACCTGCAGCACGACGCTGACGGCCGGCCCTACGCCGATGACCCGCTGGCCATGGCCTGGACGCTGGCGGACGCGGCATCAGACGCCGGCCTGGGCCTGACGCTGCTGCCGGCGCTCTACGAGCGCGCCGGCTTCAGGCAGCCCGCGTTGCGCCCGGAGCAACGCCGCTTCCGGCTGGATGCCGCGGGCGTGTGGGCGGCGGCGCGGCGCATCGAGTCGGCGGGCCGGCCGCTGTTGGGCGCGGGCCTGGCCATCCACTCGCTGCGCGCGGCAGCGCCTGAGTCGCTCGCAGCGCTGCGCGACCTCTCGGAAGGGTTCGAAGGGCCCATCCACATCCACGTTGCCGAGCAGGCGGCGGAAGTGCAGGACTGCAAGGCCGCGTTGGGCGAGCGGCCCATACAGTGGCTGTACGACCAGGGGCTGCTGGATGCGCGCTGGCAGCTCGTCCACGCCACGCACGCCACGCGCAAGGAAATCGCCGCGGTGGACGCCTGCGAGGCCGGTGTGGTGCTGTGCCCAACGACCGAGGCCAACCTGGGTGACGGCCTGCCGGACTTGGAAGGATGGCTGGCGGCGGGCGTATCGCTGTCGCTGGGGTCGGACAGCCAGGTCTCGCGCGATGCGCTGGAGGAACTGCGCTGGCTGGAGTACGGCCAGCGCCTGCACCTGCGCCGGCGCAACGTGGCCGCCGCGCCGGGGCTGCAGCAGCCGTCCACGGCGGCACGGCTGTTCGACGCCATGGTGGCCGGCGGCGCGAGGGCCGCCGGCGAGCCGTCGTGGGGCCTCACGCCGGGCGCGCGGGCGGACGCGCTGGTGGTCGACGGTGATGCCGACGCCTTGGCGGGCGTGCCCCCGGCACGGCTGCTGGACGCACTGGTGTTCGCCAGCCCCGCGCGGCCCTGGCGCGACGTGCTGGTGGCCGGCCGCTGGGCCATCCAGGACGGCCGGCATGCACAGGGCGCCGGCATCGCCGGGCGTTTCCACAGTGCAATGGAAGCGCTCTGGAATGAGGCCTGAGCCGGGCACGGCGGCGCGGCAGCGTGGCCGCGCCGGCCCCCGGCCTCGTCAGAACTCCTCGGTGTCGATTTCCCGCTGCGTGGCGGCGTTGTAGCGGCCGCCCGCGACGGTGCGCGGGTTGATCAGCGCGTCCAGATCGCGCATCACGTCCGCGTCCAGGGAAACGTTCACCGCACCCAGGTCCTCCTCCAGGTGCGCGACGCTGGTGGTGCCGGGGATGGGAACGATGTCCTCGCCCTGCGCCAGCAGCCAGGCCAGCGAAAGCTGCGCCGGCGTGGCGCCGAGGGATTGCGCGATGCGCTTGAGGCCGTCGAAGAGCTGCAGATTGCGCGCGTAGTTCTCCGGCGAGAAGCGCGGCATGGAGCGGCGAATGTCCTTGGCGTCCAGCGTGGACACGTCGGCCAGCCCGCCGGCCAAAAAGCCGCGGCCCACGGGGCTGAAGGCCACAAACGCCACACCCAGCTCGCGGCAGGCCTGCAGAGCGGCGATCTCGGGGTTGCGCGTCCACAGCGAGTACTCGGTCTGCAGCGCGGCAATCGGGTGCACGGCATGCGCGCGGCGCAGCGTGGCGGCCGAGACTTCGGACAGCCCAAGCGTCTTGACCTTGCCCTGGCGCACCAGGTCCGCCATGGCGCCCACGGTCTCCTCGATGGGCACCTGCATGTCCAGCCGGTGCAGGTAGTAGAGATCTATGACCTCCACGCCCAGGCGCTGCAGGCTGTCCACGCAATTGCGGCGAATGGTCTCGGGGCGGCCGTCGATGACGCGGCGCGTCACGCCGTCCTCGCCCTTGACGCCGGCCATGCCGCCCTTGCTGGCCAGGGTGAAGCGGTCACGGTGCGGCTTCAGGGCGCGGCCCACCAGCGTCTCGTTGGCGCCAAAGCCGTAGAGCGCGGCGGTGTCGAACAAGGTGACGCCCAGGTCGAGCGCGCGCAGCAGCAGCCGCTCGCCCTCCTCCGCCGGCGGCGGAACGCCATAGGCGTGGCTGAGGTTCATGCATCCCAGACCGATGGCCGAGACGCTGAAGGGACCGATGCGGCGCTGCTGCATGAGGCTCACTCCCGTTGCACAGGGGTCACAGGTCGGCGTTGAGCTGCTGCTCCAGCGCGTGCAGCACTTCGTAGCAGGGCAGCACCTGCGCCACGCTGGAGTTGGGCTCGCGGCCCTCGCGGATGGCGGCGAAGAACTCGCGGTCCTGCAGCTCGATGCCGTTCATGGACACGTCCACCTTGGACACGTCGATCTTCTCTTCCTTGCCGTTGACCAGGTCGTCGTAGCGGGCGATGTAGGTGCCGCTGTCGCCGATGTAGCGGAAGAAGGTGCCCAGCGGGCCGTCGTTGTTGAAGGACAGCGACAGCGTGCAGATGGCGCCGCTCGCGGCCTTGAGCTGGATGCTCATGTCCATGGCGATGCCCAGCGCCGGGTGGATGGGGCCCTGCACGGCATTGGCCTTCACGATGGGGCTGCCGCACTGATAGGCGAACAGGTCCACGGTGTGCGCGGCGTGGTGCCACAGCAGGTGGTCGGTCCAGCTGCGGGGCTGGCCCAGCGCGTTCATGTTGGTGCGGCGGAAGAAGTAGGTCTGCACATCCATCTGCTGGATGTTGAACTCGCCGGCCTCGACCTTCTTGTGTATCCACTGGTGGCTGGGATTGAAGCGGCGGGTGTGGCCGCACATGGCCACCAGCCCCTTTTCCTTCTGCAGCCGCACGACTTCCTGCGCGTCGGCCAGCTTGTCGGCCAGCGGGATTTCAACCTGCACGTGCTTGCCGGCCTTCAGGCACTCGATGGCCTGCGCGGCGTGCATCTGCGTGGGCGTGCACAGGATGACGGCGTCCACCTCCGGCAGCGCCAGGCTGTCGGCCAGCTCCGTGGTGACATGCTTGATGCCGTACTTCTCGGCCACCTCGCGGGTCTTTTCCAGATCGCGGCTGACGAGGGAGACCACCTCCACGCCGTCGATATTGCGAATGCCGTCCAGGTGCTTGATGCCGAAGGCGCCGGCGCCGGCCAGCGCGACCTTGATGGTCTTGTTGCTCATGTCAGTTGTTCTCCAGGATGAGGTGGCCGACGGCCGTGTTCGAAGCGGGTACGTGATAGAAGCGATGCTTGACGGTGGGCTTCGCGCTGCCGCCGTTGACGTCGCTCATCGCGCCGCGCGCGATCAGCCACATCACCAGCTCGATGCCCTCGCTGCCGGCCTCGCGCACGTAGTCGATGTGCGGGATGCTGGCGGCGGCCTCGGGGTCGCTGATGAGCTTGTCCAGGAAGGCGTTGTCCCATTCCCGGTTGATCAGCCCCGCGCGCGGGCCCTGCAACTGGTGGCTCATGCCGCCCGTGCCCCAGATCTGCACGTTCAGCGGCTCGTCGTAGCTGGCCACGGCCTTGGCGATGGCCTTGCCCAGGTTGAAGCAGCGCCGGCCGCTGGGCACGGGATACTGCACCACGTTGACGGCAAAGGGAATGACCGGGCAGGGCCACTCGTCGGGCTGGCCGAACATGAGCGACAGCGGCACGGTCAGGCCGTGGTCCACGTCCATCTTGTTGACGATGGTGAGGTCGAAGTCGTCCTGGATCACGGACTGCGCAATGTGCGCGGCCAGCTCCGGATGGCCCTTGACCATGGGCACCGGGCGCGGGCCCCAGCCCTCGTCGGCCGGCATGTACTCGGCCGCGGTGCCGATGGCGAAGGTGGGAATGAAGTCCAGGCTGAACGCCGTGGCGTGGTCGTTGTAGACCAGGAACACGACGTCGGGCTTGTTCTCCTGCTCCCACTGCTTGGAGAAGTCGTAGCCCTTGAACAGCGGCTGCCAGTAGGGCTCCTGGGTCTTGCCCAGGTCCAGGCTGGCGCCGATGGCCGGAACGTGCGAGGTGTAGACGGATGCGGTGATGCGGGCCATGTCAGTTGCCTTTGCTCTGGCCGGCCGCGCCCTGCGGCTGGCGATGGGTTTGGGCGTCGCCGTCCTCCCCGATGACGCGGTTGCCTTGGGCCGAGCGGCCACCGGCGACCATCATCTGCCGGTACTCGTCTTCCGTCATGCCGGTCATGCTGCCGGCCATCTGCTGGAAGCTGCGGCCGTCGGTGGCGCCGATCTTGGCCAGGAAG
Organism: Azohydromonas lata; assembly: GCF_034427735.1. Taxonomy (NCBI): domain Bacteria; kingdom Pseudomonadati; phylum Pseudomonadota; class Betaproteobacteria; order Burkholderiales; family Sphaerotilaceae; genus Azohydromonas; species Azohydromonas lata. The sequence goes on along the minus strand of NZ_JAXOJX010000048.1, from coordinate 47,360 downwards.
TAGATGTTGCCGCCCAGCGCGATGCAGCGGTTGAGGTCGCGCGCCAGCACGGCTTGCTTCTGCTCTTCGCTCATCGCCCACTGGTCGAGGTAGGCGCGCTCGTCCGCCTTGAACTTCTCGCGGTTCTCGGCCTTCATCAGCGACATGCAGAACTGGTTGAGCCAGTACCCTTGGCGCGACATGTCGGCGTCGAAAATGGTCGTGCCGGGCACGTCCTTGTACGGTTTCTGCAGAGCCATGTGCGGTGTCTCCTTGGTTGGGCCGGAGCGCGCCTCACGCGCCGTCCGCCCCGTTGTTGCTCACGCTTTCAGCGGACTTCGTCCGGCCAGTACAACCGCATGGGGTTGTCCACCAGCAGCTTGCGCTGCAGCTCGGCCGTGGGCGCGATGTGCGGGATGAAGTCCACCAGCAGCCCGTCGTCAGGCATGTGGCCCTTGAGGTTGGGGTGCGGCCAGTCGGTGCCCCACAGCACGCGGTCCGGGAATTCCTCCACCACGCGGCGCGCGAAGGGCACGACGTCGCGATAGGCATTGCGCTCGCCGTCCAGCGCCTGCGGCCCGCTCACCGACAGCCGTTCCGGGCAGCTCACCTTGCTCCACACGTTGCCGTGCTCGCGCATGAACTTCAGGAACAGCTCGAACTCCGGGCCGTCAATGGGCTTGGTGACGTCCGGGCGGCCCATGTGGTCCACCACCACCGTCGTGGGCAGCGCGGTGAAGAAGTCCCACAGCTCCGGCAGGTCCACGGCCTCGAAGTAGATGACCACGTGCCAGCCCAGCTTGGCGATGCGGCCGGCAATCTCCATCAGCTCGTCCTTGGGCGTGAAATCGACCAGGCGCTTGACGAAGTTGAAGCGCACGCCGCGCACGCCGGCGTCGTGCAGGGCCTGCAGCTCCTCGTCGCTGACGCTGCGCTTGACGGTGGCCACGCCGCGGGCCTTGCCCTCGCTGTGCAGCAGCGCATCCACCAGGGCACGGTTGTCGGCGCCATGGCAGGTGGCCTGCACGATCACGTTGCGCGCGAAACCCAGGTGGTCGCGCAGCGCAAAGAGCTGGTCCTTGGACGCGTCGCAGGGCGTGTACTTGCGCTCCGGCGCATAGGGGAATTTCTCACCCGGGCCGAACACGTGGCAGTGGGCATCGACGCTGCCGAGCGGCACCTGGAAGGCGGGCTTGGTGGGACCCTCGTACCAGTCCAGCCAGCCTGCGGTCTTGGTGAAGTCACCGGTGGTGGGTTTGCTCATGGTTCAATCCTTGTTGACTTGGGCCAGGATGCGGTCGGCCTCGGTGCGCCAATCCGGGCTGCGGGCAAATTCCGGCGTGCCCCTGGCGCCGAACAGGCCGGCGTCGGCCAGATCGGCCACCCAGGCCTGGCGCTCGGCCGTGCCGCCGGCGCTCCAGGGCGCGAGGCCGGCCTCGCGCACCGTCTCGGCCACTTCGCGCACTTCCTCGCTGCGGCGGCGGCCATGCTCGATGACGCGCTGGAAGAAGTAGGCGGCCTGTTTTTCCCAGTCGATGCCGGGAAAGGTTTCACGCAGCGAGGCGATCACGGCGTCTTCCACGCCGTAGTGGCGTGCAGCGGTGAAGCTTTCGATGACCATGGCTTCCAGGCCCTTGATCATCACGCTGCGGCACATCTTGGTGGCCGAGGCCACGCCCAGCTGGTCGCTGCTGACCTGGGCGTCGAAGCCCAGGGCGTTGAGCAGCGGGGCCAGCTCGGCCGCGCTGGGCCCGCCCAACAGCAGCGGCACGCGTATGCGGTAGGGCGGGATGGAGGTCATCACCGCGCCCTCGACGTAGCGGCCGCCCGCGGCGTCGATGAGTGCGGCCGCGCGCTGCTTGGCGCCGGGCGAGGCGGAGTTGAAGTCCAGGAAGAAGGCCCCGGCCCTCACGCCCGCCACGCAAGCCTGCGCCACCGGCACGGCCTGGCTGGCGGTCACGGCGCTGACGATGAAGTCGGCACGCGCGGCCAGCTCGGCATGCGAGGCCGCCAGCGCCACGCCATGGGCGCGGGCATGCGCCACCAGCGCCGCGGCCGTTGTCGGCGCATCCAGCTTGAGGTCGTAGGCGGAAACGGTGACGCCTTGCTTGCGCAGGTCCTCGGCCAGGATGCGGCCCACCTCGCCGTAGCCGACGAGGCCGATGTGCCACTGCTTGGGGTCGGCCATGGTCACGCCCCGCTTCAGTCGATGTACTTCAGGCCGGCCTTTTCCAGCGGGCCACGCATGTTGTACATGTCCAGCCCCAGGATGCCGGAGGCCAGCTTGGCGCGCTTCTCGCCTTCGAAGCTCTCGCGCTTGGCGGCGGCTTCGGCCACTTCCACGACCTTGGCCCTGGGCACGCAGCAGATGCCGTCGTCGTCAGCCACGATGGCGTCGCCCGGGTTGACCAGCATGCCGGCGCACACCACGGGGATGTTCACCGAGCCCAGCGTCGCCTTGATGGTGCCCTTGGAGGAGATGGCCTTGCTCCACACCGGGAAGCCCATCTCCTGCAGCACGCGCACGTCGCGCACGCCGGCGTCGATGATCAACGCGCGCGCGCCGCGGGCCTGGAAGCTGGTGGCCAGCAGGTCGCCGAAGTAGCCGTCGGTGCACGGCGCCGTGACGGCCGCCACCACGATGTCGCCGGGCTGAATCTGCTCGGCCGCGACGTGCATCATCCAGTTGTCGCCCGGCTGCAGCAGCACCGTGACGGCCGTGCCGGACACCTGCACGCCGGGATAGATGGGCCGCATGTAGGGCTGCAACAGGCCGACGCGGCCCTGCGCCTCGTGCACGGTGGCCGAGCCCAGCGCGGCCAGGCGGTCCGTGGCTTCGCGGTCGGCACGGGTGATGTTGCGGTAAACGACGCCGAGTTCAAACATGGTGATGCTTTCCTGATGCGTGGGGGTGCGGGCTGTTGATGCGAAGCTTGGCGGCTTACAGGCCCTTGGCCTTGAGCGCGGCGTCCAGGCGCGGGAAGACGCGGCGGGCGTTGCCTTCGTAGACCATGTGGCGCTCCTCGTCCGTGAGGTTGGCCGTGGCCGCGACGTAGCGCTTGGTGTCGTCGTAGTAGTGGCCGGTCTCGGGGTCGATGCCGCGCACCGCGCCGATCATCTCGGAGGCGAACAGGATGTTCTTCACCGGGATGACCTTGGTGAGCAGGTCGATGCCGGGCTGGTGGTACACGCAGGTGTCAAAGAAGATGTTGTTGAGCAGGTGCTCGCTCAGCAGCGGCTTCTTGAGCTCCTGCGCCAGGCCGCGGAAACGGCCCCAGTGGTAGGGCACCGCGCCGCCGCCATGGGGAATGAGGAACTTCAGCGTCGGGAAGTCCTTGAACAGGTCGCTGGTGAGGCACTGCATGAAGGCGGTGGTGTCCGCGTTCAGGTAGTGTGAGCCCGTGGTGTGGAAGCAGGCGTTGCAGCTGGTGGAGACGTGGATCATCGCCGGGATGTCCAGCTCGACCATCTTCTCGTAGATGGGGTACCAGTGGCGGTCGGACAGCGGCGGGCTGGTCCAGTGACCGCCGGAGGGGTCCGGGTTCAGGTTGATGCCGACGAAACCGTACTCCTTGACGCACTTCTCCAGCTCGGGGATGCAGGTGGCGGGGTCCACGCCCGGCGACTGCGGCAGCATGGCCGCGCCGATGAAGTGGTCGGGGAAGAGCTCGCTCACGCGGAAGCACAGCTCGTTGCAGATGGCGGCCCAGGTGGAGGAGGTTTCGAAGTCACCGATGTGGTGGGCCATGAAGCTCGCGCGCGGGCTGAAGACGGTGAGGTCGGAGCCGCGCTGCTTCATCAGCTTGAGCTGGTTGGTCTCGATGGACTCGCGCAGCTCGTCGTCGCTGATCTTCAGGCTCTTGGGGTCGGGCTTCTTGCTCGGGTCCTTGAGCGAGGCGATCTGCAGGTCGCGCCAGGCGCCCAGCGCGGCAGGCGCGGTGGTGTAGTGGCCGTGTACGTCGATGATCATCGAGGTCTCCTAGAGGTTTGGCTGATGGTGCGGGCGGCCGTGGCCGGCTCGTCGGGTGATCAGTGGCCCAGCGCTTCGCCGCGGGCGCTGTTGGCACGTCCGGGCTGCTCGGGATGCGCAAGCTGCTTGACCAGCAGCGCGGCGCAGGCGATCAGGCCCGGCACGGCCACCACGGCAAACACCGTGGCGAAGTCCAGTTGGCGGCGCTGCAGCTCGGCCACCAGGAAGGAGCCGGCAATGCCGCCGAAGCGGCCGATGCCCAGCATCCACGACACGCCCGTGGCGCGGCCCTGCGTCGGGTAGAACATGGCGGCCAGCGCGGGCATGGACGATTGGGCCGTGTTCATGATGGTGCCGGCAATGAACACCACCGCCATCAGCAGCCCGACGTTGCCCACGGTGGCCTGGCCAATGGCCCAGATGGACACGGCGGTGAGCACGTAACCAACGGCGATGATGCGGTTGGCGTTGTAGCGGTCCATCAGCCAGCCGGCAAAGATGGCGCCCACGCCGCCCAAGGGGAAGAGGGCCGAGATCAGCGTGGCGGTGGCCGGGTCGATGCCGGCGTCGCGGAACAGGATGGGCATCCAGTTGATCAGCGCGTAAAAGATCACCAGGCCCATGAAGTACGCCACCCACAGCGACAGCGAGCCCACGATGAACTGGCGCGACAGCACCACGCCCAGGCCGCTGCGGGCCTGCGTGGCCGGCGCCTTCTCGGCCATGACGAAGCGCGAGGCGCCTTGCGCCATCGCGGCGTTGATGCGCACCAGCACGGCGCGGATGCGCTCGGCGGCGTAGCCCTTGGCCACCATGTAGCGCGCCGACTCCGGCAGCGCCGCCAGCATCACCGCGATCAGCACCAGCGGCGCCACGCCGCCCAGCATCAGCACGCTGCGCCAGCCGAAGTGCGGAATCATCCAGGCCGCCAGGAAGCCGCCAAAGGCCGCACCCAACGGGAAGCCGCAGAACATGGCGTTGGTCAGCATGGCGCGCTGCCCGTCGGGGCAGTACTCGCTCATCAGCGTGACGGCGTTGGGCATGGCCGCACCCAGGCCCACGCCGGTGACGAAGCGCAGCACCGTCAGTTGCGTGAGGTCGCCGGACCAGGCCGAGGCCAGGCAGCCCAGGCCGAACACCAGGGTGGAGGCGATCAGCACACGCTTGCGGCCCAAGCGGTCGGCCAGCGGACCGGCGCTCAGCGCCCCCGCAGCCAGGCCAAACAGCGCCGCGCTGAGCACCGGCGCCAGCGCCGGCTTGCTCACGCCCCACTCCTTCACCAGCGACGGCGCGATGTAGCCTATGGCCGCCGTGTCAAAGCCGTCCAGCAGGACGACGGTGAAGCACAGAAAAAACACCAGCCATTGGTAGCCTGAGAAGCGGCTGGCATTGAGTAGCGCCTGCACATCGACGCTTTTGCTTTGGTCCACGAAAGTCTCCTGGTGGCCCCCCGGCACATGGGTGGAGTTGGGCGGGCAGTTGGCATGCCGCCCAATCACGGAACGGCCATCTTTTGCGGCGCGATTCTGATCACGCCCCCCTCCCCCACCAAGCCCATTGAGCCCATAGCTGCTATCGCAAAACGGCATGGCTGCGCCGCTTGATGTATCTCAAACAGGAATGGCGGCGACAAGATTCAGTCGCCGGCCGGAAGCGGGCCAGAAGAATCAGTCGGTACCGACGAGGGCCGTGCCGCCGGTGGGCAGGCCGAGGCTGAGGTCCACGAGCAGTTGCGACGCCTGGCGCATCAGCGGACCCGGCCGCCGCGTGGAGGAGCGGGCCAGGCACAGCACGCTGGTGAGCGTGGGATCGGTGAGCGGGCGGGCACGCAGCTCGTTGGCCCGCGGAGAAGCGTTCACGGCGCTGGCGGTGAGCACGGCACAGCCGTGGCCGGCGGCCACCAGCTCGATGATGGAGGCCACGCTGGAGACTTCCCAGGCAATCTGCAGCTTGAGCCCAACCAGCGCCGCCTGCGTTTCCAGCTGGCGCCGTATCACGTGGGCGCGCTCGGGCAGCACCAGCGGCAAGGCGGCCAGCTCGCGCAGCGGCACCAGCGCCTTGCCAGGCGCGCGGTCGGACGGTGCCTCGCGCCGCTCCACCAGGCACAGCGGCTCGTTGAGCAGCGGCATGACCTCCAGCCCCGGCTGCGCCTCGGGGTTGTAGAGCAGGCCGATGTCCACGCGCGAGCTCAGGATCCACTCGACGATGTGCGTGGACAGCCCCTCGACAATGGCCAACTGCGCCCGCGGCAGCCGCTGCTTGAAGGTTTCCACCAGCGGCACGGTGAGCTTGCGCCCCATGGTGGGCGGCACGCCGATGACGACACGGCCCACCGCCTCGTCGCGCGAGGAGCGCATGTCCTCGCGCGCCTGCGCCACGGCCTGCAGGATGCCGCTGCCGTGCTCCAGCAAACGGCGCCCGGCCTCGGTCAACACCACGCCGCGGCCATTGCGCAGCAGCAGCGTCTCGCGCAACTCGATTTCCAGCGAGCGCACCTGGCGGCTGAGCGCGGGCTGCGCGATGTCCAGCACGGCCGCAGCCTTGCTGAAGCTGCCCAGTTCGGCGACCTGGACGAAGTATTCGAGCTGCTTGAGATTCACACCGGCAGGACGCGCAGCGGCGCGGCGCGTCTTATATAGAGAAGTGAAGGTGAATGCCGCCGCTGTGGCGGGTGCCGAGGATAGCGCGCCCGCTCCACCCTGCTTCGCCCCGGCGGGCGCGTGCACGGCTTGAGCGGCGGGCACGGGCGCGGTCCGCCGACGTGACTTTTCACCGCGTCCTGTCGTAACAGTTGGATTGGGAAGGCGGCGGCCGTCAACGGGGCCGCCGCGCTGCCGTTGGAGCGGCATGCGAACCGTTGTACTGACTTGCTGCGCCCTCGTCCTGACCTCGCTGCTTGGGGGCTGCGGCGCCGTCGCCTTTCCCTGCCGCGCCGCGTCGGCAGTGATCAAGATCGTCCCGGTGGTGGGCCACGCCGCGGCCTTGCCCACGGACGCCTGCGCGGCCGTCATCGATCCCTGACACCTGCCCAGGGGCGCCGCCCCCAACAATGCGGCCATGGACAGTGTTCCCGCCTCTGACGACGCCCTGCACCTGGGCCTGGACCTGGGCACCTCCGGCGTGCGCGCGGTGGTGGTGGCCGGCCATGGCGACGTGCAGGCCACGGCCCGCGAAGCCCTGCCGCCGTCGCTGCGCGACGGTGCCCGCGTCACGCAGCAAGCTGCCGATTGGTGGGCCGCGGTGCGGCGGGTGCTGCAGGCGGTGCTCACCCAAGTGCGCCGCGAACGCTTGATGTCCATTGCGGTGGACGGGACGTCCGGCACCCTGCTGCTGGCCGACGCCCAAGGCGTGCCGCTCACGCCGGCGCTCATGTATGACGACGCGGCCTCGCTGGCCGAAGCCGCGCAGATTGCCGCCGTGGCGCCACCCGACACCGCCGCGCGCGGACCCGGCTGCGCGCTGGCGCGGCTGCTGCATCTGCAGGCCCAAACGCCGCGGGCCGCCCACGCCCTGCACCAGGCCGACTGGATCGCTGGCCAACTCCTGGGCCGCTTCGGCTGGTCCGACGAACACAACGCATTGAAGCTGGGCTACGACCCGCTGTCGCGGCGCTGGCCAAATTGGCTGCAGGGGCTGCCGCTGCGCATGGAGCTGCTGCCGCAAGTCGCGGTGCCCGGCACGCGGCTTGGGCCGCTGGCGCCCCATATCGCCCGCGAGTTGAACCTGCCCGCCGACGTGCAGGTGGTGGCCGGAACGACCGACGGTGTCGCGGCCTTCCTGGCCACGGGCGCGTGCGAGGTGGGCGAGGCCGTCACTTCGCTGGGCAGCACGCTGGTGCTCAAAGTGCTGTCGGCGCAGCCGGCGTGGGCGCCGCAGTACGGCATCTACAGCCACCGGCTGGGACAGCGGTGGCTCGCGGGCGGCGCCTCCAACAGCGGTGGGGCCGCGCTGCTGCGGCATTTCACCCGTCAGCGCATGGCCGAGCTGAGCCCCAGGCTGCGCCCCGGCCAATGGACAGGCCTCGACTACTACCCGCTGCCTGCACCCGGAGAACGTTTCCCCGTCAACGACCCGGCCCTGGCGCCACGCGACACGCCGCGGCCCGCGGACGCCGCCCTGTTCTTCCAGGGCCTGCTCGAAGGCATCGCGAACGTTGAAGCCTTGGGCTACCGGCGCCTGGCGGCGCTGGGAGCGCCTTACCCATCGTGCGTGTGGACGGTGGGCGGCGGCGCGGCCAATGCGCCCTGGCGGCATCTGCGCCAAAGCTGCCTGGGTGTGCCCGTGGCCGTCGCGGCCCACGAGGAAGCGGCCTACGGCGCGGCGCAACTGGCTCGCCGGTCCATGGGCAACTGGGTGCCGTAACGGGCCTCAGCGCCGAACACCCGGCGGCGTGTCCCAGTCCGCGCCATGCACCGCTTGCGCATACAGGCGCACCAACACCGAGCCCAGCACACCGTGCAGCACGTCGCCCTGCGCGGCGCGGCGCGAGACCACGGCGCTGAGCATCCCGCGCGCGGCCAGCTCCTGCAGCGCGCGCTCCACCCAGCCACGGCGCTGCACGGGGTCCAACGCGGCAATCTCGCTTTTCACCTGCGCAATGCGCTCGTTGAGCCAGGCTTCGGCATGGGCCCCGGTGTCGGCCACGGCGGGCGATGCCGGCGCCGGCGCCGGCGAAGCCAGCGCCTGGATGGCGGCCGCGCTCCCCTGCTCCACCACGGCGGCCGGCACCGGCGTGCCGGGCAGCGCCGGGGGCTCCTGGGCATCGCCATGGCGCAGCAATGAGCGCAGATACGCGTAGGCGTGCTCGATGCCGCGCAACTTGCGGTTGACGGCGCGGTGCTCCAGCACGTCCAGTTGCTCGCGCACCCGGGTCTCGCCGAATTCCTTGATCAGGCCGTCTAGCTTGGCTTCGCGTATGCCCAGCGACTCCGCGCGCAGCACCAGGCCTGCATCCACCGGCCCCTCGGCAAGCGCCCGCGCGCGCGGCGTGCCGCGCTTGCGGCGCACGGCGAATTGCACTTCGCTCACGGCGCGGCCGACCTTGTGCTCTATGAGCTCGATCTCGATGTCGGTCTCGCTGTTGATCTCCTCGACCGCCGGCTTCACGCGCTCGTTCTTGAACTTGCGCCACTCGCGCCGCTCGGCGCCGCCGGGTGCGGGGTTGAGTGCATCGGCCCACCACTGCACCGGCTTGCGGCTGGTCACGCCGGAGGGGTTGTCCCGGTAGCGGGCGCAGATTTCATACAGCGCCACGGCAGCGTAGGAGCCCAGCTTGGCCAGGACGTCCAGGTCGATGCGAGCCCAGCGCGCGGGCTCGCGCAGCGCCGACATGATGGTGGGCGGGTAAGACCAGGACACCCAGTTCTCGCCGTTGCGCACCTCTATGGCCACTTCGCTGAGCATGCTGAAGCCGCGCCATTTCAAACCGTCGCCGGGCGCCGTGGATTCCCAGTCCACTTCCAGCCCCCGCATCTCGCGCAGGTAGCGTTTGGCGGCCGTGCGGTCCTCGCCGCTGGAGCCGGTGGTGCGCAGCAGCGCGGGCAAGGGCGCCTCGAACAGGTAGTCCGCGGCCGGCATGGTCTCCATGGCCTGCAGCCGCGACTGCGATACCTGCAGCAGCGCGTTGTACAGCCGCCGCCCCGTGAGCGTGACGCGGCGCGAGCGCGGGACCATCACGATCATCTCGTGCGGCTTGCGCAGCTCCGCGCCTTCTTCCTTGGGCACCGGGACGCGCGGCTGGTCTTTGTCATCCATGGGACAGCATCATATGTCCACGCACCCCTGGACGCTTAGGGACTTTCTATGCCTTCGCGTTTCTTCGAATTTCAAGTGAATCCGCGTCCGATCGCATGACGACAGATCGTGAGCCCTACTTCTCCGGTTAGAAAATGGACACATCGTGTCCTTGCGGGCAGCGTGCTCCTCCATCAAATCGGTTAAAAGCTGGACAGTCCACCGCTGTGCTGCTTGCTTGTGATCGGAGCACAGCGGTTTTTTCCTGGACATTTCCTTTCCGCCCCGACCACAGCGTGAAGAACCGGCAGCCGGTTAAAAGCTGGACAGCTTGCGACGCGGCCTCCAAGCGATCAATAAAGCAGGCCGGTTGAAACCTGGACACCGGGCAGACTCTGTCCAATGTTTTTCTTGAAGTTCAGGCGGTTAAGGGCTGGACAGCAGACACTTCAGGAACGGCTGCCGGCCATCGCATGTGCCCGGCGCGCCAACACGGTGCCTTGTGGACAAGCTGCCACAGTGTCCGGGCAGACGCTGGACACTTGGCGGTTGAATCATGGACGGTATCGGTTAAATACTGGACGGTATCGGTTAAAAGCTGGACAGAGTGCATTATTAATATTCAGTAAATCATTGATTTTTATAGATAAAACCGAGTTGTCCACAAGCTTTAATCTCTTTAACTTCTTTAGACTTTATTAATCCCGCCGAGAAGATAGTAAAGAAATCAAACGGCGCTGCTGATAAGGCCCATGTTGTGCGCTGTGCCACTGCACATGCGATTTTTCCGATGTGCCATGCATAATCGTCTGCAATCCCAAAAACGTAACAAGCGGGCACGGACATGGACATCAAACAGGCCATCCGTCGGCAAAGCCTGGCCGACATCGAACATCAAGCGGCACGCGTGGCGGCCATGATGGGGCACATTCGTGCGGCCATGCTGCCGCCGGCGGCCAAGAAGTCGGCGCCGTCCTTGAGCGCCGCTCAACTGGCGCAGCTGTGCCACGTGGACAAATCGAAGATTGCCTACCGGCTCACCCGTGGCGATCTGCCCGCTGGTCAGATGCAGGGCAACCGGCGCGAGTGGTCCATGGCGGATGCGCGCCAGTGGATTCGCGAGTTCCGCGCCCCCCACATGCGTCCCGAAGGCGCCGTGGGCACCACGCTGACGGTGGCCAACTTCAAGGGCGGCGTGGCCAAGACCACGTCGGCCGTGACGCTGGCGCAGGGCTTGTCCATGCGCGGCCACCGGGTGCTGGTCGTGGACCTGGACCCGCAGGGCTCGGCCACCACGCTGTTCGGCGTGCTGCCGGACGCCGAAGTGGAGCAGGAACACACGGCCATGCTGCTGTTCTCCGGCGCCCACGAGGACTTGAGCTACGCCATACGCGGCAGCTACTGGCCGGGCATCGACCTGGTGTGCGCCGCGCCGCTGCTGTTTGGCGCCGAGTTCGCCCTGCCCGCCCGCCAGACGCGCGACCCGGGCTTCGAGTTCTGGCGCGTGCTCGACCGCGGGCTGGACCAGGCGCGCATGGACTACGACATCATCATCATCGACACGCCGCCGGCGCTGAGCTACGTCACCATCAATGCGCTGATGGCCGCCGACGGGGTGATCATGCCCTTGCCCCCCTCGGCACTGGACTTCGCCAGCTCGGCCCAGTTCTGGGACTTGTTCAGCGACCTGTGCAACCAGCTCATTCGCAGCCGCGGCCAGGACAAGACCTTTGAGTTCATCGACGTGCTGCTGTCGCGCGTGGAGTCCAACGACGCGGCCAGCACGGTGGTTCGCCAATGGGTGCTGGAAGGCTACGCCGACAAGGTGCTGCCCATCGAGATTCCCAAGACCGCCGTCACCGCCACGGCGTCGGCCGAGTTCGGCACGGTGTACGACCTGCCCCGCGGCGCCATGAACGCCAAGACGTTTGCCCGCGCCCGCGACGCCTACGACCGCATGTGCGAACTGGTCGAGCAGCAGATCCAGGCCGTGTGGGCCACGCAACTGGAACAACTGGCCGTCTGAGCTGAGGAGCCGCCATGAGTCTCAAGAACAAGGCCGCCAAGCTGGATTTCAGCAACCTGCCCGGGCTTGGGCCCGAGAGCGACGCGCCTGCCCGGCCCAAGACGGCCCCGGGCGCGATGATGGCGTTTGCCAACGACGCGCGCTCGGAACTGCTGCGCGAGAACGAGGCCCTGCAGGCCAAGGCCCAGCAGGCACAGGCACTGCAAGGCCAATTGGACGAGGCGCTTGCCGATCTGCGCCAATGGGACGGCGCCAAGGCCACGCGGCTGATAGACACGGCGTTGATACGCCCAAGCCGCTGGGCCAACCGCCATGAGCTCAATTTCAGCTCGCCGCAGTTTGAAAAGCTCAAGGCCGAAGTGGCTGACGCGGGCGGCAACGTCCAGCCCATCAAGGTCCGGCCCGTGGCCGAGCCGGCGGACAGTTTCGAAGTGGTGTACGGCCACCGGCGGCTGGAAGCCTGCCGGCAATTGGGCCTGCCTGTGCTGTGCTTGGTGGACAACATCGAGGATCGCGCGCTGTTCATAGAAATGGAGCGCGAAAACCGGGGCCGCAAGGATTTGTCGGCCTGGGAGCAGGGCATGATGTACCGGCGCGCCCTGGACGCCGGCTTGTTCCCTTCGCTGCGGCAACTGGCCTCGTCCATCGGGGCGCAACCCGGCAACGTCAGCACCGCGTTGCAGATCGCCGCTCTGCCGGACGAGGTGGTACAGGCTTTCCCCTCGCCGCTGGAGCTTCAGTTCCGCTGGGTGGCACCGCTGAAGGCCGCGCTGGAGCACGACGAAGCGGCGGTCCTGGAACGTGCCAAAGGCCTGGCTGCGCAGTCGCCTCGTCCCGCTGCCCGCGACGTGCTGGCTTGCCTGACCGGCCAGGGCGAAAAAGGCCAGCTGACACGGCAGACCCGCTACACCCAGAGCGGCAAAACGGTGGGCTCATGGGACAAGGATGCCCGCGGCAACGTCACGCTGCGCTTCAAGGCAGGGGCGCTGACGGCCGACAAGGAAAAGCGCTTGCTGGAGCTGTTGGGCAAGTTCTTCGATTGACGGCCGATAGCCGGTCTAGGCTTGAAAATCCATACCAGGGGCCTGCGGGCCCCTTTTTGTTGGGTGGGTGTTCTACGGTAGAACACCCGCAGCCTTGGCCAGGCGGCCCTGGATGTATGGGTGATACCGACGCGCTTGCTGAGGCATGGCTGCCCGCCCGGTGAAGCGCGGCAGGCGCGAACGGGTGGTGCAGTGGGTACTGGGTGTTCTACGGTAGAACACCTCTGCGTGTGGGGCCGTCAACCCGCCTTGCGGCGCCGGTGCAGCTTCTCCAGCTCCAGCACCATTCGGGACCGCTCCGTGCTCAGGTACACGGTGGTCGTCGACAGGCTGGCGTGCCCCAGCGCCTGCTGGAGAACCTCCACCGGCACTTGCGCCGCGGCGCCCTGGCGCGCAAAGGTATGGCGCAGCCAATGGGTGGAGGCCGCCTGGAAGCGGCCGGCATCGAGCCCGTTGATCAGATGCGCCTCTGCAGCGATGCGCTTGAAAAAGCGCTTGAGCGTGCGGTAGAGCCCGCTGGCGCCCAACGCGCGGCCACCGGCGCCGCGGACCTGCAATTCGGCCCTGCCGCCGGCGGTGGCCACCCACCGGGGCGGTGCATCGGCCAAGGTGCACACCAGCGGTGCCGGCGAGGGCAGCGCTCCCATGGACGAGGCGTCGGCATGGTGGCGCGCGACGAGTTGCGCCAAATCATCGGCAAGGGGCACCTCGCGCTGCTTGCCCCCTTTGCCCTCCACGGTCAGCAAGACGGCTTGCCGAGCTTCTTGGCCGATGGCGACGCTGCGCAATGAAGCGGTCGTGGCTCCGGCGATTTCCGACAAGCGCAGGCCTGTGCCGGCGAGCAACTCCAGCACCATGCGCAAGCGGCGTTGTTCCGCCCCCGCCGGCACCTGTCCCCGGCCATGGGCCGCCGCTTCTTCCAGATCGACCTGGGCACATATGAATGCCCATTCCGCATCGGTGAAGGAACGGTCGATGTCCATGCGTGAGGCCGTCAACGCCGCGCGCTTGTTGACCGCGCGCAGCGGGTTGCCGACCAGATAGTTCGCGTCGCGCAAACCGTCAAACAAGGCTTGCACCACGACCAGCGCCTGCCGTTGCGATGCGGGGCTCAAGGGACCGCGGAAGGGCCGCCAGCCCATGTCGTCGCGCGTGACGACGCCGGCCGCACACCACGATGCCGGCGGCTGCCGGATGAAGTCACGGTAGGCCTGTGCGTCCAGGCTGTCTATGGACGACAGCGGCTTGTCCCGCTCCAGCAGGCACCACAGGTAAAAGCGCTCCACCTCCTTGCGGTAGGCACGCAGCGTGGCGGGCTTGTCCCGGAACTGCGAGAGCCAGGCCTCCACCGCTTGCCGGTCGTCGTGCGCGCCCAGGTGGTTGGGCATGCGCGTGGCAAACAAGCCAGGTGCGGCCGAGCCACCCGCCAGGCGCTGCGGCACCGCCAGCCGCTCCCAAGGTACGAGGGCCCACCGGGGCGGCGTGTCTATTGTGGCCAGGGTGGCGGTGCGCAACGCCGCACGCCGTTGGGGCGGGTGCAGGACGTCCTCCCGCAGTGCCGCATCGCTGTGGGCCACCATGGGTTTGAGCCAGTCCAGCAGCGCCTGCGCCCGCGTGGCCCCCAACCCGCGAACGCGGCGCCACCAGTTCGCGCCATGGGCGTTGGCCGTTTGGGCCAGGGCTTGCACGGTGGCAATGCCGGCTTCCCGCAGCCGAGTGGCCAGGACAGGCGACAACCACCAGGACAACGTGTCCGCCGGGGCAGGGCGGCGGGACAGCAGGCCCTCGATCCGAAGCAGGGCACGCAACGGCCCGGTGCTGTTCGATACCGCCGCGGCAGGCGAGGGGAGAGCGGTTTCCGGGGGGCTGTCCAGGCCGAAGAACTCGCGGTACTCGCGCAACAGGTCCTGCTCGGACCAGCCGTCGCTGTCCAGGCCGTGTACGGCTGCGAAGTCGTCCAGGCTGGGCAGGGCTGTGGCGCCGGGGCCTTGCGGGGCTTGGGCGAGCAAGGCCAACTCCGCCGTGATGCGCTCGTCCTCGGCCAGCGTCAAGTTCAGGGCCTGGGCTTCGCGCAGCACGCGCTGCATGAGCAAGGCCCGCTGGCGCTCGATATGGCGAGAGTGGTTGCTGACCTCGCCAAAGGCCAGATACCGCTCCCAGGCTTTCCTGACGTCCAGCCCCTGCAGGCATCCCCTGAGGAAGGCGAAGTGATGCACGCCCAAAGGCTGTTGCTCGCGCAATACCTTCGTACGTGCACCCCGTGGCCGGCCCGCAGCGGATTTCCTTGGCGGCTCAATGGTTTGCATCGGCTCCCGGTGCCCGTCATTCCAACGGCACGCCGTTTTTGCTATTTAAGTAGCGGCATGATAATGAGAGTTATCAGGACGCAGTCAAAGAGCAAAAATTATCGCGCTGCCTTCTTCAGACCATGCGAGAGAAGCGCGGACGCGACGTGGCGGCCTGCAAATGGCGGTCGAAGACGCTGGCGACGGCGCGTATGAGAAACCAGCCCGCCGCCGTGACGCCGATGCGCCGCGCCTGCAGCGTCACCAGCCCCGACTGCGCCAGCGGCAGCAGCGCTTGCAACTCGCGCTGGAAGTAGTCCTCAACGCGGATGCCGTGCTGCTGCTCGACGGCGTCGAAGTCCAGGCCGCCCCGGCACATCAGGGCCATGATCACGTCGCGCCGCAGCCGGTCGTCCGCATCGAGCTCGTAGCCCCGCTCCACGGGCAGCTCCTGGCGCTGCAGGCTTTCGTAGTACGTGGGCAGCGTTTTGGCGTTCTGGTAGTAGGTGCCGCCAATGCGGCCTATGGCCGACACGCCCAGGGCCACGAGGTCGCAGTCCGGCTGCGTGCTGTAGCCCTGGAAGTTGCGGTGCAGGCTTCCCTGGCGCCGGGCCACGGCCAGCGGGTCGGCCGGCAGCGCGAAGTGGTCCATGCCGATGTGCTCGAAACCCTGCGCCAGCAGCCCGTGGATGGCGTCGCCCAGCATGGTGATGCGCTGCGACGGGCTGGGCAGATCCTGCTCGTGGATGCGGCGCTGCGGCTTGAAGCGTTCCGGCAGGTGCGCGTAGGCATACAGCGCGATGCGGTGCGGGCGCAGCTCGCCAATCTGCTGCACGGTGCGCGCAAAGCTCTGCGGCGTCTGCTTGGGCAGGCCGTAGATGAAGTCGGCGTTGATGGAGGCAAAGCCCAGTGCCCGCGCGCCGTCCATGAGCTCACGCACGGCGTCAAAGGATTGCACGCGGTGCACCGCCTGTTGCACGTCGGGATCGAAGTCCTGCACGCCAAAGCTCAGCCGGTTGAAGCCCAGGCCGCGCAGGTGCGCCAGGCGTGCCGTGCTCACCGTGCGCGGATCGACCTCGATGGAAATCTCCGAGTCCGCCGTGAACTGAAAGCGCGCGGCCAGTGCCGACATCAGCCGTTCGAGCTCGGCATCGGACAGGAAGGTCGGCGAGCCGCCGCCGAAATGCAGTTGCGACACCGGCCGTCCCGTGCCCAGCAGGGACGACACCAGCGCCAGCTCCGCCTCGAGCGCATCGAGGTACTCGGCGGCGCGTTCATGGTGGCGGGTGATGATCTTGTTGCAGGCGCAGTAGTAGCAGATGGATTCGCAAAACGGAATGTGCACGTAGAGCGAGAGCGGCGCGTTCGCGCCGGCAGCCGGCAGCGCCGTGAGGGCTTGGGTCGCCTGTGCCGGGCCAAACTGGCCGTGGAAGCGGTCGGCCGTGGGGTAGGAGGTGTAGCGCGGGCCCGGCTTGTCGAAGCCGCGCAGCAGCTCTTCGGTGAGCAGCGTGCGGGCATCCTGCAGCCCTTGGGCGGTGGAAGAGGGCGGGCAGCTCATGGCGTTACTGCAGGCCATGGCGTGCCAGGCGCTGTGCGTCGACGATGCGGATGTCGCGGCGCTGCACCGAGATCATGTGGCCGGCCTCCAGCTCCGCCAGCACCCGGGAGAAGTACTCCGGCGTGATGGACAGCCGCGAGGCGATGGTGGCCTTGCTCACCGGCAGCGACACCAGCGAGCCGCCGTCCTCGCAGGGCCTGCGTTCGCGCAGCAGGTAATTCACGACGCGCTGCGTGCCGCTGTGCAGCGCGTAGGCCTCCACGTCGCTCATGAGGCCGTGCACCTGCTCCGACATGCCCGCCAGCAGCCGCAAGGCCAGCCGCGGGTCCCGGGCCACTTCGGCCAGCAGCGCTTGCTTGCGCAGCGTCAGCACCAGCGTGTCGCCCAGCGCCGTGGCGTTGACCGAGCAGGGCCGCTGGCCGAACACCAGCGTCTCGCCGAAGCTGTAGCCCGCGCCGACCAGCCGGATCACCTTTTCCTGGCCGGAGGCCGAGATGGCGTGCAGCTTGACCTGGCCCGTGACCACGACGTGGAAAGCGTCGCAGGGGTCGCCGCAGCGAAACACTGGCTCGCCGCGCGCGTATCGCGTGAGCTGGCAGTCTTCGGCCAAGTGCTGCAGATCGGCGGGACGGCAGTCGCCGAACAGCGGGAGCACGGAGAGATAGCGCGGGGTGTCGAAACGGCTCAGGTCCATGGGCCGTGACTGTCCGCGTTGCGGGCGCGCGTGCCCATTCTTCGGTCGGACAGGCGGCGTGAGCGAAAAGGAGGATGCGGGCGCCGGCGCGCATCGTTCCAAGGAACTATGGGGGCCGGTGGGGGCCGGTGGGGGCCATGGGCGCCGCGAGGCCGTGGCCGCCAGGGCCGGCATCGGGGCAGGCCTTGGCGCCGGCGCAACGCTTTCACTCGGGATAAACCCGGAAACCGTGGGGAAAATCCGCGCAAGGCGCCCCGCGATGGCGGCTTGCGGGCGCCGTGGCGGCCACACTGTCAGGCGCGACCCGCGCCGTCATTCACGAGTGACCAGAAAGCGCGGGCGACCACACCGCTCAGTACCCAACGAGGAGACCCCCCATGAACGCCATGAAACTGCTGGCCGGCGCCGCGCTGGCCGCTTTTTCGCTGCTGGGCGCCACGGCGCACGCGCAGGATTTCCCTTCCCGCCCCGTGCGCATCATCACGCCCTTCCCGGCAGGCGCCGGCCCCGAGGCCGTGGTCCGCCTGGTGGCCGAGCGGCTGCAGAAGAAGTGGGGCAAGCCCGTGGTGGTGGAGAACAAGCCCGGCGCCAACGGCTTCATCGCCATCGACACCTTCAAGCGCGGCTCCACCGACGGGCACGATCTGATCCAACTGGACAACGTGCACCTGGTGGCCTATCCGCACCTGTTCAAGAAGCTGCCCTACGACCCGGTCAAGGACTTCGATCCGCTCGTGCCCCTGTTCAAGACCTACTTCTTCGTCGGCGTCTCCAACGACAGCAAGTACAAGACGGTGGGCGACATCCTGGCCGACGCCAAGGCGCGGCCCACGGCGCTGAACTACGGCTCCTGGTCGGTGGGCAACCCGGTGCACCTGGGCTCGGCGCTGTTGGAGTCCATGACCAACACACAGATGCAGCACGTCATCTACAAGGAGACCTCTCAGCTCTACACGGCCGTGGCCACGGGCGAGTTGAACTTCGCCCTGGGCTCCATGGCCACCGCGGGCCCGCTGCAGCGCTCGGGCAGGCTGAAGTTCATTGCCGTCACGGCGCCCAAGCGCCACCCCGCCTTCCCCGACGTGCCCACGGTGGCCGAGTCCGGCGGCCCGGCCGGCTATGAGGTCACGGGCTGGACCACCATCGCCGCGCCTAAGGGCCTGCCCAAGCCGACAGCCGAGCGCATACAGCGCGACATCGAGGAGGCGCTGGCCGACCCCGAAATCAAGCAGCGCTACGCCACCTTCGGCTACGACCTCTTCCCCGCCACGCGCGAGCAGTTCAACAGCTTCATCGCGGCGGAGTCGGCCAAGTACGCCGAGGTCATCAAGCGCGCCAAGGTGTCGCTGGATTGAGCTGAATTTTCACCAGGCCGCTTCCAACCTCCAGCGCCCGGCCATCGCCCGCGTCGGCACAAAAAAAAGCGCCGGTCCAAAACTTCCGGACCGGCGCATCACAGGAGCGCTACTCCGCGCTCACTCCCTCGCTAAAGCACAACCCCCGTTGACCACAGGCTGCGTGAGCCGCGGTTGCGCAGCGCCTGGTGCGCCGCCTGCCGCGTCCGCTGGCCTGTTTTCAAGCGAGACATGCTGTATTTCGGAAAGGCGCGGGGAGGCTGTACGGGACCTGTTTCCGAATGTCATTCCGCTGTCCGCGCCCTGGGGTGACGGCCCGCATGCCATGGGCAAGGCGCCCCACGCAAGCGCCCGGATTTGCCGGCGCGCAACGGGCGTGACGCAGTTCCCGCGAACAGCCCGGCTCAAAGGGCCCGCCGAGCGCTGCCCGGCCGGATGGGCGCCCTGTGACGGGCCTAACAGCGCCCGGGCTGCGTACCGCAGACGTCCAGTCGATTTATCAAATGGATACGACCGTCACGGTGTGATTCGCCCAAGCGTTGTGGCGGCGGGCGGGTGGGCCCTTCAGACCGGCACGACGGTCGTTTCCTTGACGTGGTCCAGCACGAAGCTGGTCTTGACGTCCTTCACGCTGGGATGGCGCAGCAGCGTGTCCATGACGAAGCGCGAGTAGTGCGCCATGTCGGTGACGACCACGCGCAGCAAATAGTCCATTTCGCCGGTCAGGGACACGCACTCCACCACCTCGGTCCAGCTCTGCACGGCGGCGGTGAAGTCGTCCATGGGGCTGCGCTTGCCGGCGTCGCTGCGCTTTTCCATGTGCACGTTGATGTAGGCCGTGAGGCCCAGCCCCACGCGGGCCGGCGACACCAGCGCGGCGTAGCCGCGTATCACGCCGGCTTCCTCCAGGCGCTTGACGCGGCGCAGCGTGGCCGAGGCGGACAGGCCCACCCGCGCGGCCAGGTCGTCGTAAGTAATGCGGCCGTCGGACTGCAGCGCGGCCAGGATGCGCCGGTCCAGCGCATCGAGCTTGAAAGCGTCTGTCATGGACTCAGTCTTGCAGGAAAACTGCGCTTGGCAGGGATTGACGCCTGAAGTTTGCAGAAAAACTGCGCCCCACCATCTCTACAGTCTTTCCCAAGGCGCCGCGACCGAAGACGGCGCATCCCGTTGAAGACACAGGAGACACCTGCATGCGCACACTCGGCCCCGACGCCATCGCGTCGATTTCCCGCACGCTGCCGGGCTGGCAGTTCGACGCCCGGCGTGGCGGCACGCTCAGCCGCGAATTCGTTTTTGATGATTTCGTGCAGGCTTTCGGCTTCATGGCGCAGGTGGCGCTGGCTGCCGAGCGGCTCAACCACCACCCGGAGTGGAGCAACGTCTACAACCGCGTCGCCGTGACGCTGACCACGCACGACGCGGGCGGCCTCACCGAGCTGGACGTGGAGCTGGCCCGCGCCGCCGAGCGCGCGCTGGCCGCCGTCGCTGCGGTGGCGCGCTGAAAAGCAGCGAAGGAGTGACGCCATGCCATCGACGCTGAGCCGACCCGACGCCCCGCCCGCCGCCGTGAAGCACGGTTTGGCTGCCGCAGAAGCCTGCAGGCCGCAGCGCCCCGACTGGACCATCGACCAGGGCTGGGAGCGCTACACGGCGCAGGAACATGCCGTGTGGAAGACGCTGTTCGAGCGCCAGATGAAGCTGCTGCCCGGCCGTGCCTGCGACGAGTTCGTGCAGGGCATGCGCGAGCTGCCCATTGGCGCCGACGAGATTCCGGACTTTCGCCGCCTGTCGGACGCGCTCATGCGCCGCACAGGCTGGCAGGTGGTGGCCGTGCCGGGGCTGGTGCCGGACGACGTGTTCTTCGAGCACCTGGCGCACCGCCGCTTTCCGGCCGGCCATTTCATTCGCAAGCCGCACGAGCTGGACTATCTGGAGGAGCCCGACGTCTTCCACGACGTGTTCGGCCACGTGCCCATGCTGATGAACCCGGTGATCGCCGACTACATCCAGGCTTACGGCGAAGGCGGCCTGCGCGCGCACCGCCTAGGCCAGCTCACCCGGCTGGCGCGGGTGTACTGGTACACGGTGGAGTTCGGCCTGCTGCGCCAAAAGGACGGGCTGCGCATCTACGGCGCGGGCATCGCCTCCTCCAGCACCGAAAGCATGTTCGCGCTGGACAGCGCCTCGCCCAATCGCATCGGCTTCGAGCTGGAGCGCGTCATGCGCACCCGCTACCGCATAGACGACTTCCAGGAAAGCTACTTTGTCATCGACGACCTGGAGCAGTTGCTGGAGCTGGCGCGCATCGACTTCGCGCCGCTGTATGAAAAGCAGTCCGGCGCGGCCGAGCTTTGCCCCGGCGACGTGCTGGACACCGACCTCGTCATCACCCGCGGCAACGGCAGCTGGCACGCCGGCCGCGCGCAAGGAGCGCTGAAATGAGCCCTGCAGCCCGTGTCGTGCTGATCACCGGCGCCGCCGGCCACTTGGGCCGCGCCGTGGCGCGGCATTTCATGGAGGCCGGCGACCGGTTGGTGCTGGTGGACCTCGATGCGCAGGCGCTGCGCGAGGCCTTCGGCGAGGACGGCGGGCAGCGGCTGCTCGCCGCGGCCGACCTGCTGCGGCCCGGCGCCATGGAGGGCGTGGTGCGTCAGGCGCTGGAGCGCTTCGGTCGCATCGACGTGCTGTGCAACCTGGCCGGCGGCTTTCGCATGGGGCCGGCCGTGCACGAGCTGGCCGAGGCGGACTGGGATGCGCTGCTGGACCTCAACGCCCGCACCGTGCTGCACGCCGTGCGCGCGGTGGTGCCGCACATGCTGGAGCGCGGCAGCGGCAAGGTGGTCAACGTGGGCGCCCACAGCGCGCAGCGCGGCGTGGCGCAGATGGGGGCGTACACGGCGTCCAAGAGCGTGGTGATGCGGCTGACCGAGGCCATGGCCGGCGAGCTGCGCGGGCGCGGCATCAACGTCAACTGCGTGCTGCCCAGCATCATTGACACGCCGGACAACCGCCGCGACATGCCGCAGGCCGACCCGTCGCTGTGGGTGGCGCCGGCGGACCTGGCGCAGGTCATGGGCTTTCTGGCCTCGGATGCCGCGCGCGCCGTGCACGGCGCCTGCGTGCCCGTCACCGGACTGTCCTGAAGCGGCGCGCCGGCCCGCGCGGGCCGGCGTGGCGTGCGGGGCAGGCACAATGGCGGGCCGTTTTTTGTTTCAACGCAGGGCGGCCCGCCGTGCCCCCGGGCGCACCGCCTCCATGCCGCAGCCATGACGTCTTTTCTTCTCAGCCTGGTGGGCATGCCCGGCGCCGGCAAGACCACCATAGGCCGCCGCCTGGCGCGCGAGTTGGGCGTGCCCTTCCACGACAGCGATCACGAGATCGAGCGCCGCATCGGCGTACCCATACGCGAGTACTTCAGCCGCCATGGCGAGCAGGCGTTCCGCGACCTGGAGCACGCCGTCATCACGGACCTCACGCAAGGCGTGCGCGGCGTGCTGGCCACCGGCGGCGGCTCGGTGCTGCGCGAGGCCAACCGTGCGGCGCTGCGCGGCGCCGGCACGGTGGTGTACCTGCACGCCACGCCGCAATCGCTGCACGAGCGGCTGCGCCACGACTTGAGCCGTCCGCTGCTGCAGGTGGCCGACCCGCTGCAGCGCCTGCACGAGCTTTTCAGCCAGCGCGACGAGCACTACCGCAGCAGCGCCCACCTCGTTCTGGACACCGGCCACGGGCGCATTGGCCGATCCGTGCACGAGTTGCGCTCGCAGTTGCAGCGCAGCTATCCCTTTCTGCGCCCTGCCGTCCCGCAAGAGCTGCCCAAGCCGTTCCATGGCGTTCACCCGCGCAGCGCCCGCGAGCGCTGAAAGGCAGCCGACAGACACGTCAGGTTGCGACACAAAGGCGTAACAGAGTCTTCACAGTCCATCCACGCTTTCCCTAGGCCGGCCTCGCACCATGGCTGCATGCAGCGCCGGTATTTCACCGGCCAGACAAGAAGTCGGCAGGTGGACCAATGGTGGTGGGCAAGCAGTACAAGTGGACGCAACTGGTGAGCGTGGCCGTGCTGGCCGGTGCCGCGGTGTCGGCCCAAGCCGCCTCGTCCAAGGCCGCAGCCAACTCGCAAGGCTCGGCCAATGCCTCGGCCACCGGCCAGGCCAATGCGTCCAGCTCGTCGGTGCTCAACGGCGGCACGGCTGCGGCAACGAGCACTTCCACCTCCAACGGCAACGGCAACGGCAACGGCAACGGCAACGGCAACGGGAAAGGCAGCTCGTCTTCTTCGTCCGGGTCCGGCAATTCGTCGAGCAACGCCGGTAGCACGGATTCCTCCAACTCGGCTTCGAACGGCAACAGCGGGTCGTCCTCGTCGGGGTCCGCCAACTCGTCGAGCAACGCCGGCGGCACCGGTTCTTCCGCCTCGGCGTCGAACGGCAACAGCGGATCGCCCGCGTCCGGGTCCGGCAATTCGTCGAGCAACGCCGGCGGCACGGGCTCTTCCAGCTCCGCGTCGAACGGCAACAGCGGGTCGTCCTCGTCGGGGTCCGCCAATGCGTCGAGCAATGCCGGCGGCACGGGTGCTTCCGGCTCCGCCGGTTCGGCCTCAACGTCCACCGGAACGGTGGTGACCTCGGCGGGTACCGCCAGCGGCGCTGCGGCCGCCGCGGCCACGCCCGGCGGCATCACCTACGGCGTGGACGGCTTCAACAACCTGGCCGCGGCCAATGCTTTCTACGGGCTGGTCAGCGGCAACGACAACACCGGCATCAACGGCCTGGACACTTCCTGGGGCGGCGGCTGGACGCTGGCGGCCAAGGACAACACCGACAGCGGCGACGACGTGGCCAACCGCGTCCTGGGCATCGCCTTCTCCGTGAACGCCGGTGCCAAGGCCAGTGCGGGGCAATGGACGCTCAACGGCAGCGGCCTGACTTCCGGCTCCCTGCTGCTGGACATGGTGGCCGTGCTCAAGTCCAGCACGCAATACGGCCTGTACTACTTCCACGACGTCATTTTTGACGGCGCCGTCGGCGGCGACTGGCTCTCTCCCAGCTTCAACGGCAACGGCGTGCGCCAGGACTTGTCGCACCTGAGCATCTACGTGCGGCCCGGCAGCGAGCAGCCGGTCCTGTCGCAGCCGCAAGGCGGCCTTGCCAACACCGCCGGCGGCAGCGCCGCCATGCCGCATGCCGTGCCCGAGCCCGGCACGCTGGCGCTGCTGAGCGCGGCGCTGGTGGCCATGGCTGCGATACGGCGCAAAGCCCTGCGGCGCGGCTGACACCGTTCGAGCAACGACGCGGCGGCGCTCAGCGGGCTGCCGTGTTGATTGGGCCGGCCCTTGCCGGCCCTCTTTTTTTGGGGTGCCGCCGGCTGCGAGGGCTGACCCGCAGCCCCTTGCCGGATTGACCCGCCTCAAACAGGGGGGCCTGCGCCGGGTCGAAGATGACGCGGTAACGACAACGACCAGGAAACGTCTTCGCCATGCCACAGGAACCCCGTCACGACGCTGCCAGCTCTTCCCAAGCCAACGGGTCGCGCCGCCGGCGCGCGGGCGCCAAGGTGCGCGCCGTGGAGGCCGGCGACACGGTGCCCGTGCTCACCGACCGCGGGGTCGAGCACGACAGGGTGGCGCGCGGCACCTCCGAGGCCGGCACGGTGCAGACCCTGGTGGTGCAGGACCTGCTGGAGCGCCGCGCCCGCGGCGGGGCGGATGCGCAAGCAGTGCATGAGGAGTTGCGTGCGCTCATAGACGGCGCCTCGCCCGACGAGGTGCATGTGCTGCGGCAGGCGCTGTTCAAGCGCGATCCGGCGCCGCTGGACCAGTCCGACCCCGACACCGAGCTCGCCCCCGGCTGGCGCGAGGGCAAGTACCCCTACAAGAACCTGCTCTCGCGCAAGAGCTACGAGAAGCAGAAGTACAGGCTGCAGGTGGAGCTGCTCAAGCTGCAGGCCTGGGTGAAGGAAACGGGGCAGCGCGTGGTGGTGCTGTTCGAAGGCCGCGACGCCGCGGGCAAGGGCGGCACCATCAAGCGCTTCATGGAGCACCTGAACCCCCGCGGCGCGCGCGTGGTGGCGCTGGAAAAACCCAGCGAGACCGAGCGCGGCCAGTGGTACTTCCAGCGCTACATCCAGCACCTGCCCACGCGCGGCGAGATCGTGATGTTCGACCGCAGCTGGTACAACCGCGCCGGCGTGGAGCGCGTCATGGGCTTTTGCTCCGACCAGGAGTACGAGGAGTTCATGCGCCAGGCGCCGGAGTTCGAGCGCCACCTGGTGCGCTCAGGCGTTCACCTCTTCAAGTTCTGGTTCTCGGTGAGCCGGGCCGAGCAGCGCCGCCGCTTCAAGGAGCGCCAGGCGCATCCGCTCAAGCAGTGGAAGCTCAGCCCCATCGACATGGCCTCGCTGGACAAGTGGGACGACTACACCCGCGCCAAGGAGGCCATGTTCCTGAGCTGCGACACCTCCGACGCGCCGTGGACCGTGATCAAGTCGGACTGCAAGAAGCGCGCGCGGCTGAACGCCATGCGCTACCTGCTGCAGCGCATGCCCTACGCGCAGAAGTCGCTGGAGGCCATAGGCCCGGTGGACCCGCTCATCGTGGGCCGGCCCTCGCTGGTGCCCAGCCGAGGGGACGACCAACTGGCGGCCAGCAACGGCGCCTGACGGGTCAGACCCGGCCGGCTCACGCCGGCGCCTGCAGGGCCTCGAACCAGTCCCGGTAAGGCGTGTTGCGCACCAGGCGCCGGTTGTGGTCCGGCGCGCCGTCGCTCCACCACGGCGGGCCGCGTTCGCCGAGCGCCACCTTGGCGGCGTCCACGCGCTGGCGCGCCGAAGCCAGCGCGGCCGGGTCCGCGTCGCGCAGGGCGCGGCGCACCGCGGAGCGCGCCTGCATCAGTTCCGAGACGAGGCCTTGGCGCCTGGGCTCGTCCAACTGCGGATTGGTGCAGCGCCACAGGCGGCCGCGCACCACGAAATAGCGGCCGTCCGGGGTGACCGGGTAAAGCATGCGTTGCTGCCGGCAAGCGCCGGGCCGGGTGGCGCCGGCTTGGCGCGCGTCAGGCCGCGGTGGCCTGGCCGACGAAGTTGAACGTCAGCATCTTGGGCCAGGCGACGTAGCCGCTTTCCATGCGTGCCGAGAAGCCAGCCTGCGCCAGCAGCCGGGGCACGTCGCGGGTGAGATGGCAGCCGCCGGCCAGGCGGCGCCAGTAGGGCTCCAGTTGCGCCTGCCGGCGCGCCACGCGTGCGTCCGGCGCCAGGCCGTGCTCCGCGAACAGCAGCCGCCCGCCCGGGCGCAGCACGCGGCGCATCTCGCGCAAGGCCTGCTGCGGGTCCGATACGGAGCACAGCGTGTAGGTGCAGACCACCGTGTCAAAGCTGCCGGACGGCACGGGCAGCGCCTCGGCCGAAAGCTGCAGCAGCTCCACCGGCAAACCCAGGCGGCGGCTGCGCCGGCGCGCCAGGGCGTGCATTTCGCTCGCCGGGTCTATGCCCACCAGTTGCCGCACCTTGCCCGGGTCGTAGAAGCCCAGGTTGAGCCCGGTGCCGATCCCGACCTCCAGCACCCGCCCGGTGGCCAACGGAACGACCTTGCGCCGCTGCCGCGCGACGGGTGACAGGCCACAGGCGAAGTCCACCAGGTAGGGCAGGACGTGCCGGTCGTACCAGGAAGGCGTGCCAGTCATGGCCAGAGGCTCCGGTGGTTGCGCCCTCAGGCCGCCATGTAGCGCCCGGGCTTGTGGTTGAGCGCCAGCACCAGGTTGAGCATCACCGCGCCCAGCACCGACAGCGCCACGCGCTGCACGTCGGCCACGGCCAGCGCGGCCAGCACGATGCAGGCGTCCACCGCCATTTGAAACGTGCCGGCATTGACCTTGCCCCGCTCCTGCAGCACCAGCGCCAGGATGCCCAGGCCGCCCACGCTGGCCTGGTGGCGAAACAGCACCAGCATGCCGCAGCCCATGAGCAGCCCGCCCATCACCGCGGCGAACAGCGGCTCCACATGCTCTATGCCTATCCAGCGCGGCAGCCATTCGCTGAGCACCGAGATCGCGCTCACGCACACGAGGGTCTTGAGCGTGAACTCCATGCCCTTGCGACGCCAGGCCAGCACGTAAAAGGGCAGGTTGATGGCGAAGAACCAGGCGCCGAAGGACCAGTCCGAGGCGTAATGGCCCAGGAAGGCCATGCCCGCCGTGCCGCCGGTGAGCAGGCCCACCTTGCGGAACAAGATCAGGCCGAAGGACAGGAAGAGCGAGCCGGTGAGCAGCGCCATCACGTCGTCGCGGTGGCGGTGCATGAGCAGGGCGCGGGAAGGGGAGGTCACGGTAGTCACTGCAGGTAGGGAAAAGCCGGCGCTTGGGGCGCGCCGCATGGCGGCCATGGTGAGCACCGCGGCCGCCGCGCGGTTTGATTCGGCTCAAGCCGAAGCGCTGCGAATGGTAGATCGTATACGCACGTAACGCCGGCCGGCGCTTCAGGCCCGCGCGGCGCGTGCGACTTTTTGCAGCAGCTCGATGAGGATGGCGCGCTCGGCCGCGCTGAGTGCGCTCAGCACCTCGCGCTCCATGTCCATGGACAGGGCGTGCGCCTTGAGCGCGAGCTCGCGGCCCGCGTCGGTGAGCGAGACGATTTGGGCGCGGCGGTCGCTGTCGCTGCGTGCGCGCTCGATGAGGCCGCGCTTTTCCAGCCGGTCCAGCAGCACCGTGACGGCCGGCGCCACCATGGCCAGCGCCTCGGCGAGCTGCTTGGGTGTGGTGGCCGGGTTGAAGGCCAGCAGCACCAGCGAGCTGAACTCCACGGGGCTGAGCTCCAGCGGACGGCCGATGTGCTCGGCAAAGGCGCGGCGCGTGGGCACGTCGGCGCGGGCGATCTGGTAGCCCAGCAGGTGTTGCAGGCAGCTCTGGTCCAGGCCGGGGGTCTTTTGCTTGTCTTTGGAAGCAGGCATCGGGGGAGTGTAGCTAGGGGTTACGGCCTCGGCACCGTCACGGCCGGCCCCGGCCCGCTGCTTGCCACAGGGCTGGGCCAACCCGGACTTCCCGCCATGCTTGAAAAACTCCCCGACCTCGTCGGCGCGGCCCTGAGAGGGCAGCGCGCCGGGCTGGACCAGACGGCTTTCGTGCGCGTGCCGCTGCGCGCGGGCCAAGGCGCCATCGAAGTCACCAGCCTCGCCTTCGCCGACCATGCGCCGCTGCCGCCGCGTTTCACCGCCGACGGCGAGGGCCATTCGCCGCCGCTGCAGTGGAGCGGCGTGCCGCCGGGCACGGCCTCGCTGCTGCTCATCGTGGAGGACGCCGACTCGCCCACGCCCCACCCGCTGGTGCATGCCATCGCCTACGACATCCCGGCCGATGAGGCGTACCTGGCCGAGGGCGCCCTCAATGGCGACGCCGCCGACGCCGGTGAGGCCACCGGCGCGGCGCCTCGGCTTGGGCGCAATTCCTATTTGCGCTCGGCCTGGATTCCTCCGGACCCGCCGCCCGCCCACGGCGTGCACCGCTACGCCTTTCAGCTCTTTGCCCTTGGGCCCGGCGTGCAGTGGAGCGGCACGCCCGGACGCGACGCGGTGCTGGAAGCGCTGGCGCAGCACGCCCTGGCCAGCGGCTGCCTGATCGGCACCTACGAGCGTCACGACACCAGCGTGCGGGACGACGACGCGGCCGCCGTCGCCGTGCCGGCACCGGTGCGCCCGGACCTGGGCACGCCCTGATGCAGCAGGCGGGCGCGGCGCCGGCTCAGGCGAGCGGGTACCAGCCGCGCAGCACGGCAATGACTTGCGGGAAGCGCAGCAGGTCCACGGCGCGGTCGAGCTCGTCCAGGGCCGCGTGGCCGTGGCACGCGGCCAGCGCCGGGCGCAGGGCGTGGTACAGGCCAAGGGCGTCCATGTCGCCGGCGGCCAGCGTGCTCAACAGGTCGCGGACCCGGGCCGCATCGATTTCGGCCGGCACCGCGGCTGCCGTGCCGTAGGGCCGGTCCACCTCGGCCGGCAGTGCGGCCAGCAGCTCCTGCAGGGCCATGCCCAGGCCTGCCAGGGCGGGCTCTATGCCGCGGCGGCTGACGCCGTCGCGCAGCGTATCCTCCAGTTGGCCGGCAAAGGCGGCCACGGTTTCGGCGCACACGTTGCCGGCCAGGCCACGCAGCCGGTGCAGCCGCGCCGCGGCGCCGGTGAAGTCGCCGCGCGAGAGATCGTCGCGCGTGCGCTGCGGCACGTCGCCGAAGTCGTCGCGCAGCGAGCGCAGCATGCTCAGGAACAGCATGCGGTTGCCTTGCAGCCGCTGCGCCGCCTGCGTGGTGTCCACGCCGGCGACCATGGGCAGATCGCCTTGCGGGCGTGGCGCGGGTTGCGCTTGAGCCACCGGTGCTGGGACTGCCTGGGTTTCGGCCCAACCGCGCCCGGGCAGGTGGCGCAGCAGCGCCTGGACCAGCAGTTCCAGCCTGATGGGCTTGGCAATGAAGTCGTCCATGCCCGCTTCCATGGCGGCCAGGCGCTGGTGCGGCAGGGTGCCGGCGGTCAGGGCGATCACGGGCAGCGCGGCCAGCGCGGGATCGGCGCGGATATGGCGCGTGGCCTGCAGCCCGTCCATGACGGGCATCTGCACGTCCATGAACACGCCGTCAAAGCCGGTGCCGGCGGCCACCGCGTCGCGCAGCAGCGCCAGTGCCTGCAGCCCGTCTTGCGCACCTTCGCATTGGGCGCCTTCGACAGCCAGCAGCCGGCTGGCGATTTCGCAGTTCATCTGGCCGTCGTCCACCACCAGCAGCCGCAGCCCGGCCAGGCGCCGCCCCGGCTTGGACGCTGCCACGGCGGCTCCCACGCCGCCGGCCAGGATACTGCGCGGCTTGCTCGGGAAAGGCTGGGGAGGGGGTTTGTTCACGGAAAAGTGCGTGAAAGCATCAAAAGCCGGCGCTGCAATACTTCTCGGGAAGATTAAATACTTTTGCGCCTCATTGCCCGCGTTATACTGCCCAAGCAAATCATACAGAGCAGCTGATCCTGGTGGTTGCGATTGCCAGCGAAATTTTTTCTTTTGCCGTATCTCTAATATATACATGACCATGGTCAGCAGTCCGTCCATCCTTCTCATTGACGACGATCCGAAGCAAATACAGTTTCTGGCGGCCATCCTGCGCCGCCACGATTACCGTGTGTTTGCAGCGCTGGACGGCAGGGACGGCTTGGCCAAGGCGGCGGCCAAGCCGCCCGATTTGATCCTGGTGGATCTGTACATGCCCGATATTGACGGACAGGCGACGATACGTCTGTTCAAGGCGCATCCGACGCTGCAGCATATTCCATTGATTTGCCTCACCGTTTCAAACCATATTGATGACAAATTGAGCGCCTTCGAGGCGGGCGCCGTCGATTACATTACCAAGCCGTTTGATCCTGAAGAGGTGTTGGCGCGGGTACGTGTGCATTTGCGGCTGCATCAGGCGGGCGCGCCTCAGCCGGTTTTGCCGCCGCCGCCGGCGCCGTCCGTGGAGGGGTCGCCGCAGCCATGGGAAGAACGCCTGGTGACTCAGGCCCAGTCTGTTTTGCTGCGGGAAATGGGCAATCCTCCTTCGCTGGCGGAGTTGGCCCAGCGTGTGGGCACCACACAGCGGCATTTGAGCCATGAATTCCGGCGCCAGGTCGGTGTGGCGGTATTTGCCTGGTTGCGTGAAGAGCGCCATCGTGAAGCGTGCTTTCGCTTGTTGCATACCAGCCAGCAGCTCAACCAGATCGGCCACCATATTGGCTACCAATCCGCAGCGGCTTTCACCAATGCGTTTCGCGCGCGTTTTGGCATGACGCCCAGCGACTACCGGCGAGCCGCAGGCGTGCGGGTGCCGGAGGCGGACGCCGCTGCGGCGGACGAGGGCGGCCGGGCCCAGGGTGATGAGGATGTGGATGCCGGCGGGTACGCCGCCGGTTGAGCCGGCTGCGCAATGTTGGATCGCAGGGCCGCTGGCCGGGCCGAAAGAAATTGCGGACGGTAGGTTGCGCGGGCTCGGGCATTCCTGATAAATGCCACTTATTTCACGAAGCCTCGTGTTTAGTGATGGCGTGGCATTTCTTTTCGGCATCTGTGGTGCAAAATTTTCGCGGACTTTGCGGATATTCTCTGCCCGCACTCTTTTGAGTTTGCTCCCTTGTCCGTCTCTCGGATTGCCGGTTGAATGAATCCAATGGCCTATCCCGGTGCCGCAGAGGAAGCGGAATCCGCGCTGCCTTCGCCGCGGTACATGGCCATGGCGCTGGTGCTGGGTGCCGCACTGATCTGGTTGTATCCGGTCAACCGGACATGGTTTCATTTTTTGGCCGAATTGCTGCCGTTGATACTGGGCTGCGCGATGTTTATCGTCGCACAGCAGACAGGCAGACTGGCCCGGCATGCTTTCGTGCCCTGCATGGCGGCCGCATTCTTCTGGGCCAGTGTGCTGGGTATATTCCAGTTGGCCGCGGCGGAGCGGCTTGTGAATATTCCAGCCTTGCCCGGCCAAGCGCCCTGGCTGCTGGAGCTTTGCTCGCACACCCTGCTGGCCTTGGGCCTGCTGGCGGCGCCGGGCCGCCGTCCGGGAAGCTTTTTGGAAAAATGGTTTCCAGCCGGCTTGGGCCTTGTTGCCGCACTGCTGGTGGCGATGGTAGGCCTGGATTGTTTTCCAACCCTGTTCGTCGAAAGTGGCCTGTTCTCGCCACTCAAAATTGCATGGAACTGGATGCTGGTCGTGGCCTACGCTGCGGCGGGCTGGCTGTTTTATCAGCAGCGGTCCAAGGCGGAGTTTGGGCTGCACCACGCCATGCTGGCCATCATTTTTCTGCTGGTGATCTCGGAGCTGAGTTTCTCCACGCAGGAAAATGTTTTCGGCCTTTTCGACATCGTCGGCCACCTGAGCCAGCTTGGGGCCTACTGGCTCATGCTCGCCGTCGTCAACCATCAGTTGCTGCTGCTGCCGCGGCGCATGCTGCGCCGCCAGACGCAACTGCTGCAGGACGTGACTTCGCGCGTGCCCGGGCTGGCCTGGCAACTGCAGCGCGGCGCCGACGGCAGCTATCGCTTCACCTTCGTGAGCGCCGGCGCAGCCGATATCTTTGAGCTCACCGTCGAGGAGCTCCTGGCCGATGCCGCCCTGGGCTTCGCGCGCATCGTGCCGCGGGACCGCGAGCAACTGCTGTCGGCCATGGAGCGCTCCAGCGCCAGCCTCACGCCGTGGAAGCTGGAGTGGCAGGCCGTGCTGCCGCGCCAGGGCCGGCGCTGGCACCGCGGGGAATCGTCCATCCCCGTGATCGAGGCCGACGGCGGTTGCCGTTGGGTGGGCCATGTCCAGGACATCACCGAGGAAAAGCTGGTGGGCCTGGAGCTGGCGCGCCACCGCGACCACCTGGCCGCGCTGGTGCGCGAGCGCACGGAAGAGCTGCAGCAGTCCATGCTGCAGACCGAGCAGGCGGCGCGGGCGCGCACCGAGTTCCTCTCCAACATGAGCCATGAGATCCGCACGCCGCTCAACGCCGTGCTGGGCGTGTCGCAGATTGCCTTGCGCGACCACCGCTCGGCCCCCGCGCGCCACTGGCTGCGGCAGATCCACGAGTCCGGCCACCTGCTGCTCATGCTGGTCAACGACATCCTGGACATGGCCAAGATTGACGCCGGGCGGCTGGAGCTGGAGGCGCGGCCGGTGCGGCTGTCGGCCGTCATCCAGCGCGCCATGCGGCTCACGTCGCACCGCGCGCACCAGCAGCAACTGGAGTTTGGCGTGCAGTGCGCGCCGGATTTGCCCGCGGCCATCCTGGCCGACGAGACGCGGCTCACGCAGGTGCTGGTCAACCTGCTGGGCAACGCCATCAAGTTCACCGAGCGCGGCAGCGTGCACATGACGGTGTCGCGGCTGCCCGCGGGGCAGTGGCTGCTGTTCGCCATCGAGGACACCGGCATCGGCATGAGCCCGCAGCAGTTGCAGCAGCTCTACAAGCCCTTCGTCCAGGCCGACGCCTCCACCACGCGGCGCTTCGGCGGCACGGGGCTTGGGCTGTCCATCGCCAAGCGCATCGTGGACCTGATGCGCGGCAGCATCGACGTCTCCAGCCAAAGCGGCCGCGGCTCGTGCTTCACGCTGCGCATTCCCTTCACCGAGGCCGAGCCGCCGGCGCAGGAGCGCGCCGAGCCCCTGCCCGGCATGCGCCGGCTGCAAGGCCTGCGCATCCTGGTCGCCGAGGACGATGCGGTGAACCAATGGGTGCTGCGCGACCTGCTGGAGCAGGAAGGCGCGGCCTGCCGCATGGCCGGCGATGGCCTGGCGGCGCTGGCACTGCTGGAGTCCGGCGAGCCCTTCGACCTGCTGCTCACCGATGTGCAGATGCCGGGGCTGGACGGCTACGACACGGCGCGGCGCAGCCGCGCGCTGCGCGCGCAACTGCCCATCATCGGCGTCACCGCCTACGCACTGCCTCAGGAGCGCCAGCGCTGCCTGGACGCCGGCATGGACGAGCACGTCACCAAGCCCGTGGACGTGGACGCGCTGTGCGCCGCCATTGCGCAGGTGCTGGCCCGCCGCGGCGTGGCCTTGCCGCCCATGCCCGCGCCGATGCCGGTGCCGCAGCCCGCCGCGGGCGCGGTGCCGGCGGCGCCCGGCGGCGATGTGCCCGTCCTGGATTGGGCGGCCCTGTGGCGGCGCCTGCGCCGGCCCGCGGCGGTGCAGCGCCTGATGCAGACGCTGCTGGCCGAGCACGGCGCCACGCCGGCGCGGCTGCGGGAGGTGCTGGCGGCCGCCGACGTGGACGAGGCCTCGCGCCTGGCGCACAGGCTCGCCGGCGTCAGCGCCACCGTGTTTGCCGCCCCGACCCACGCGGCCGCGCGGCGGTTGGAACAAGACATCCAGAGCCGCGGTGTGCTGCAGCCTCAACCGGTGCAGTCGCTGGCCGATGCCCTGCAGTCCCTGCTTGACGCTGCGCGCGCGGGCCTGGACGACCTGGATGCGACCCGAACCTGGAACCGAGAGGTGAGCTGAGATGCGCCATGCCGACGTAGGACTTCAACGCTCCATGCTGTGGGCCGGCGTGGTGCGCCGGCTCTTCGAGGGGGCCCTGGGCTTGTTGCCGGCGCTGGCCATTGCCTACGTCTATGCGTTCCAGGACCCCGCGCTACGCCTGGAGAGCCACCTGTTCCACCAGGTGGCCATTGCGGTGGCCACGCTGGAAGGCATCTTCATCTCCTATGTGGCCTGGCGCTGCTACCTGCGCTCCGGCGAGGTGATGTTGCGCTGGGTGACGCTGGCGTTCTCCGGATTCACCATCGTTTATTCGCTGCACGGCTTCTTCACCCCGCTGGCGCACCACAACCTGTGGCTGTTCATCCTTTACGGGCCGGCGTCCCGGCTGGTGGCCGGGTGGTGCCTGCTCATGGCGCTGCTGCGCTTCAACAGTCCGCCGGACGCAGCGGCGCGCCGTGCCGATGCCGGCTACTGGCTGCGCTGGGTGGGTGGGTTCCTGGCCGTCAACGTGGCGGTGGGCGTGCTGGCGCATTCGCCCCTGGCCGGAGCGCCGTGGGTGCGCATGTCCATGGAGCTGGGCTCCATCGCGCTGTATGTCGTGGCGCTTGGGCTGCAGGCGGTGCGCGGGCTGCGCTCGCCGCTGATGAAGTACGCCGCGCTGGCCTTCGTGTGGTTTGCCTTTTCATCGGCCAGCTTCCTGCTGGCCAAGCCGTGGAACCACCAGTGGTGGCTGGCGCACGGCATCTTTGCCGTGGGCTTCTCGGTGCTGGGCTACGGCATCCTGCGGGTGTTCCTGGCGGCGCGCTCGTTCGAGCATGCCTTCAGCGTCGAGGAGCTCACCGAGGACCTGGCCCAAACCAACGGGCGGCTGCGCGAGGCCATGGAGCGGCTGGAACAGGTCAACCGCGCGCAGGGAGCCCAAATGCGGGCCCTGGAGGTGTCGCGGGCGCAGTTCGAGGCCTTCTTCGACCTGTCGCCCGACGGCATCTTCGTGGTGGACGGCAAGGGGCTGGTGCTCAAGGCCAACAGCCGCGCCGAGGGCCTGTTCGGTTATGGCGCGGGCGATCTGGCCGGGATACAGGTGGAGGAGCTCATCCCGGTGGAGATGCGGCTGCACCACCAGCGCGCGCGCAGCCTGCACCAGTACTCGCCGCAGACGCGGGCCATGGGCACCGAAAGCCGCACGCAAACCTGCCTGCGCCGCGACGGCTCGACCTTCAGCGCCACCATCAGCTTGAGCAGCCTGATCTACGAAGGCCGCCAATGCACCGTCACCTTCGTGCGCGACGTGACGCGGCTGCTGCTGCGGTACGAGGAGATTCGCCAGGAAGACCGCGCCTCCATCCGCCAGGGCCATGTCCTGGAGCAGCTCTCGGCGCAGTTGCCTTTCGTCCTGTTCCAGTTCCGCCGTGCCCCGGATGGGCGTTATGACTTTCCTTACATGAGCCCCAAGGTGACGGACATGCTGGGCTGCGAGGCCGATGCGCTGCGCGCCAACATCAACCTGTGGTTTTCGTGCGTGGATCCGGCAGCCCTGGCGCCGCTGATCACCTCCATCGAGCGCTCGGCCGCCGAGCGCAGCCCGTGGACGGCGCAGTGGCAGATGCTGCGGCCGCACGGCGAGGCGCCGTTGCCCTGCGTGCTGAGCTGCTCCGCGCCGGTGCAGCAAACCGACGGCTCGCTGGTGTGGACGGGCTACATGCGCCGCGCCCAGGAGCGGCAGACGGATGCGGCTCCCGGCGGCGTGGGGCTGGCGGCCCAAGCTTCCGAGCCCATGGTCTGAGGCCGTGCCGGCCCTGCGGCCTGGCAGCTGTGCTGGCGACGCCTGATGCGCCAACCCGCGCGCTGCGCGTTGCGCCCGCCTTGCAGGCTCAGTCGTCGTCGCGGGCGCGGGCAAGCTGGGTGCGTGCCATCGGGTCGCGTGCGCCCTCGCCGGGCCGGGTGCTGCCGTCGGGCATGGGCACCGCGATGGGCGTCACTTCCACGGGGGCCACGCCGTCCTTCTCGCTCAGTCCCACCGCCCGCGCGGTGGCCGGGGAGAGGTCCACGATGCGCCCCTTCACGAACGGCCCGCGGTCCTGAATCTTGACCACCGCACTGCGGCCGGTCTTCAGGTTGGTGACCTTGGCCACCGTGCCCAGGGGCAGCGTCCGGCTGGCTGCGTTGTGGTGGTTGAGCCGCATGCGCGAGCCGTCGGCCATGCGCCGTCCCTCGAAGCGCCGCGCGTAGTAGGAAGCCTGGCCCACGCGCTTGCGGCCGGAGAAGTCCAGCCGTGCCTGCGCCGGGCGCAGCTTGGCCACATCGCCCGCGCGTTTTTGCTTCGCCACCCGCGCGGCCGAAGCTTTGGCCGGGCCCCCGGGCCTTGCGCCGACGCCCGCGCTGCGCTTGCCGGGCGATTTCGCGGCCGTTGCGCCGGTCCTGTGCGCACCGGTTTTGTAGGCCGTGCCGCCGGCACGCGGTCCCGGCTTGTCGGCGGCTTTCACCGGGCCGCGCTCAGCCGCGCTGGCCTTGGTCGCCGCCGCGGACTTGGCCGCGGCGCTGCCGGACGCCGCACCGGCGTGCAGCGTGCAGGCCAATGGCAGCAGCGCGGCAAGGCAGTGGCAAAGGAGAGGGCGCAAGGATTTCATGGCAGGAGGACCACGCGGGCCTGGGCGACGCAATGTTTGCGCAGTCTCGGCCGTGCCGCGCTGCGCGTCGGCCAGCCATTTGCGGACAGCTGCGTAGGACATTGCCTCGCCGCCAGTGGAAATTTTTGGAGTTTTGTTCGAAACAGAACACTTGCTCCAAGCGATTGTTGGTTCGTAAACACCCTAAACTCGGTGTTGTTGTCTCCATCTGTTACTGGCTGGCAGGGTGCCTGTGCGTGGGCGATGCCGAAGCGGGTCCGGGCCCGAACCCAGCTTGCCTGAACGGGTCGGTACGCACGCCATCGGAATGTCTGCCGTCGAGGCCCGTGGCCGTGCCAGGGTCTCTCATAAGATTTCGGGAGTTTTTCTTGTTTGCCTCTTCCAAGTTCGCCCTGTCGTCGGGGCTCGTGGCGGCGATGCTGCTCTCCGGCTGCGCCTCGCTGGTTCCCCAACCGCTGACGCCGGCTGAAATCACCGCCACTGGTGCTGCGGACCGCGCCGCGATGCAGCGCGACGTCGAGCCGCTGCAAGGCATGCTGACGCTGGAAGAGGCGCTGGCCCGCGCGGTCCAGTACAACCTGGATCGCCGCACCCGCATGCTGGACGAGGCGCTGGCGCAAGGCCAGCTCGAAGCCGGCCAGTACGACATGCTGCCGCGCCTCATGGCCAATGCCGGCTACCGGCATCGCGACGAGGAGCTCATCACCCGCAGCCGCAACTTCAAGACCGGGGTGCTTTCGCCGTCCGATCCTTTCGTTTCCACGGCCCGCTCGGCCTGGAGCACGGACCTCAGCTTCACCTGGAGCCTGCTGGACTTCGGCCAGAGCTACTACGCCACCAAGCAGAACGCCGACCGCGTGCTCATCGCCAAGGAGCGCAAGCGCAAGGCGCTGCACATCCTGATGCAGGACGTGCGCACCGCGTTCTGGCGCGCGGCCAGCGCGCAGAAGCTTGCCGCCGAGGTGCGCGCCACGCTGAGCCAGGCCGCCGAGGCGCTGGACGATTCGCGCAAGGCCGAGGCCGAGCGGCTGCGCAACCCGCTGGATGCGCTGCGCTACCAGCGCCAGTTGCTGGAGAACGTGCGGCTGCTCGAAGCCATAGACCAGGAGCTGTCCACGGCGCGTATCGAGCTGGCCTCGTTGGTGAACCTGCCGCTGGCACGCGACATCCGCGTGGCCGAGCCCACCCAGCCGCTGAGCCGGCGCTGGCTGGACACGCCGGTGGAGCAGATGGAGGAGCTGGCCATCGCCCGCAACGCGGACCTGCGCGAGTCCTTCTACAACGCGCGCATTGCCGCCGACGAAACCCGGCGCGCCATGCTCAAGCTCTTCCCGGGCCTGTCCTTCAGCTGGGGCCCGCACCACAGCACCGACGAGTACCTGATCAACCAGACCTGGCGCGAAACCGGGCTGCAGCTGTCCTTCAACCTGCTGGGCGTGCTCTCGGCCCCGGCGCAGATGCGCATGGCCGATGCCGGCGTGGCCGTGGCCAACCACCGCCGCATGGCCATGCAGATGGCCGTGCTCACGCAGGTGTACGTGGCGCGCCAGCAGTACGCCAACGCACTGGCGCAGTTCGAGCGCTCGGACACGATCTGGAAGGTCGATGCCGACATCGCCAGCCACGTCGCCCGCCGCGAGCAGGCGCAGACCCAGACCAAGCTCGACCGCGTCTCCAACCAGACCGCCGCCATCCTGAGCCAGTTGCGCCGCTACCAGGCGCTGGCGCAGGCGCATGCCGCGGCCGGGCGGCTGCAGGCCTCGCTGGGCATGGAGCCCGCGCTGGAGCAGGGGCCGCAGGTGTCGCTGGCGCAGATGACACAGTCGGTGTCGACCTCGCTCAAGCAGTGGGATGAGGCTGAACTGACGGCACTGCCCTCTCTGGAGCCGGCCGCCCTGGACAGCGCGCCCGCCGCCAAGTAACCAAGCAAGGAAGTACCTCATGAAGTGCAGTGCTCTCGGGGCGGTTGTGCTCGGGATTCTGGGGTGGGCAGCGCTGGCTGCGCCCGCCTGCGCGGCCGATGCAGTTAAGCCCTCGCCGCCGTCCGTGGCCGCCGCGCCCGCGCCGCCCCCTGCAGGCACTGCGCCGTCGCTGGACAAGCGCGAGATCCGTGCCCAACTCATGCCGCGCCGCTACACCACGCTGGCTGCGGAGATAGGCGCCAAGGTCAGCCGGCTGCCGGTGGCCGAGGGTGGGCGCTTCAACGCCGGGCAGGTGCTGGTGGGCTTCGACTGCACGCTGCAGCAGGCGCAGCTCAACAAGGCCAAGGCCGCCCTGGACGCGGCCGACAAGACCTGGAGCGCCAACAAGCGCCTGGCCGAGCTCAACTCCGTGGGCAAGGTGGAGCTGGACGTCTCGGAAGCCGAGGTTGCCAAGAACCGCGCCGAGGTCGCCTCCAACCAGGCGGTGCTGAGCAAGTGCGCCGCTACGGCGCCCTTCGCCGGCCGCGTGGCCGAGCAGAAGGTGCGGGAGCAGCAATACGTCCAGGCCGGGCAGGCCCTGCTGGAGATCCTGGACGACTCCGTGCTGGAGCTGGAATTCATCGTGCCCTCCAAATGGCTGGCCTGGGTGACGCCGGGCACGAGATTCGAGGTCGCCATCGACGAGACCGGGAAAACCTATCCGGCCAAGGTGCAGCGCATGGGTGCCAGGGTGGACCCGGTGAGCCAGTCGATCAAGATCTCCGCGGCCATTGACGGCAGGTTCAGTGAGCTGGTTGCCGGCATGAGCGGCCGGGTGCTGATGGCACCACCGGCGGGGCGATGAGCCGCATGTCTTCGCGCGCCTGCCCCTGGGGATGCCCGGCTCCATGACCGGCAAGACCGCCGCATCGTCAGTGCCCCCTCTTTCCGCGACACCGCCGCCCAGGCCAGCTTGAGGCCGCGGCCTGTCGCTTCCCGTTTTCCTTGAAGCGAACCGTGTCCGCCTGCGGCACGGCCATCGTCGATTCAGCGCCTTTGGAGATGCGCCATGAACAAGATCCATCGCACCGTTTGGAACGAAGTGACCCGCAGTTTTGTGGCCGTGGCCGAGGTGGTGCGTGGACGAGGAAAGCGTTCGGGCAGCACCCAGGCCGCAACGCCCGCCGAGATGGAGCCTGTGTCCCAGCCGCCTCGGCGGGGCATTGCCCGAAGCG
This sequence comes from Azohydromonas lata, assembly GCF_034427735.1. Lineage (NCBI taxonomy): Bacteria > Pseudomonadati > Pseudomonadota > Betaproteobacteria > Burkholderiales > Sphaerotilaceae > Azohydromonas > Azohydromonas lata. Next base: position 7,990 of record NZ_JAXOJX010000048.1, on the reverse strand, counting down.
CTCTGCGGCCGCTGGCGCTGGAACAGCGCTTCATGTTCGACGGTGCGGCTCTGGCCACGGCCCTGGATGCCGCACATGCGCAGCCCGATGCGGCGGATCACGCCCCGGAGGCAACGGTCGCGGCCCAGGCCGCCGCTGCTGCGCGTGCGCAGGCCGAGCGTTCAGCCGACGTGGCAGCGGCCGCGCCGGCAGCGCCCGCGGGCCGCGTGATCGTCTTCATCGACGACCGCATCGCTGACCGCACGACCTTGGCCGATGCCGTCGTGCCGGGCGCCGAGGTCGTGATGGTGGACCATACGCGCAGCGGGATCGAGCAGATGAGCGCCGCGCTTGCCAATGGCGGCGAGGTGCAGGCGGTGCACGTCGTCAGCCATGGCAGCAGCGGGCAGTTCATCCTGGGCTCGGACGTGGTGGATGCCGCCGCCGTGGACCGTTTCGCGTCGGCCCTGCGCGGCATGGGCACCCACCTGAGTGCGCATGCGGACCTGCTGCTTTACGGCTGCTCCACCGGCCAAAGCCCGCAGGGACAGGCACTCATCGAGAAGATCGCCCAGCTGACCGGGGCCGATGTTGCCGCCTCCGTCGATGCCAACGGCAACGACAACCCGACTGGCTGGTCGCTTGAAGCCTCCACGGGCTCCATCGAAGCCAGGCTGCCTTTCGATGCGGCGCGCCTGCAGCAATGGGAGGGCTCGCTCGACTCGCGCATGATCAACCTGCAGACCAGCGCCGTGGCGTCCGCCACCGATGGCCAGAACAACACCTACCTGATGGGTGGTCTGAAGGCCAGCACCTTCGACTTCGGCGGCACCAGCCTGACGTTTGGCGAGAGCGCCGGCGTGTGGGTCGCCAAGTACGACTACACGGGCGCGCTGGCCTGGGTGCGGCAGTGGAACAGCCTCAAGGCCTACAACACGTACGGTGATTACGGCAGAGGCCTGGCGGTGGACAGCCAAGGCAACGTCTACGTGTCCATGAGCGTGATGGGCTCAGGTGCCGGCGGTACCAGCAACAACGGGTACAACACGCTGGACGTAGACCCGGGTGCGGGTGTCACCAGCATCACCACGACGTCCTTCAACAGCGCTGCCGTGCTGGTTAAGCTCGACAGCAGCGGCCTGTTCCAGTGGGAGCGCCATACGGGCGTGTCTGGTGACGGGGGGCGCGTGACGGTCGATGCCTCGGACAACGTCTACTACGTCGCCAACTTCCGGGACTCGGCCTCCATTGGAGGCGTGACGCTCACGAGCGGCGGCACGGGTACCCACCATTCCGTGATCAAGTTCAACTCGGCCGGCGCGGTGCAGTGGACCAAGACGGCCTACGCAGGCAACGACGTCAACGGGCTCAACGACATCTCGGTCAACGCGGCGGGCGAGGTGTTCCTCGCGGGGTACAACGGGTCGTCGCTGACCATCGACGGCGTGAACTACACCACCAACTGGTATTCGTCGGAATACGACGGATTGCTGTGGAAGCTCAATGCCGACGGCACGACGGCGTATGTGCGCAAGATCTCGGGCAGCGCCAACGAGCGCTACCTTGACCAGGTGCCCCTGTCGGACGGGAGCGTCATCGTCAGCGGCGCCTACAGCGCCGGCACCGATCTCGACCCGACGGCGGCCACGGTGACGCCCTCCAATGCCGGTGGCGCTGATTATTTCGTTGCCAAGCTCAACAGCAGCGGCGCCGTCGTGTGGAGCCTCACGGGCGGCGGATCGGCCGGGGATAGCGCCAAGCGCATGTTCGTCGATAGCGACGGCTCCATACTCGTCACGGGCACCTTCAACGGCACGGCCACCATCGGCGGGCAGAGTTTCACTTCGGCCGGCAACAACGATGCCTTCGTGATGAAGGTGAATACCTCCGGCCAGGTGCAATGGGTCAAGACCATAGGCGGCGCCTACCTGGACGACATCATCGAGATCGCGCCGCTGTCGGGAGGCAAGTACAAGGTCACCGCCGTCATCCGGGGTACCGTGGACGTCGACCCGGGCCCCGGCGTGCTCAATGCCAGCAGCGCCAGCTCCACGCTTGCGGGGGTTGCCGTCGTGACCTGGGACAGCGACGGCGCCCTGGCCTCCACACCTGCGCCGTCCGGCAGCAATGCCGTGCCGACGCTCACGACCGTGGGCCCCGTCACCGGCGGGGCAGAGGACACCGTCAAGGCCATCACGTTTGCGGGCCTGCAGGCCCTGGCCAACGAAGCCGACAGCGACGGCTCGGTTACGGGCTTCGTGGTCAAGGCCGTTTCCAGCGGCACGCTGCGCATTGGCAATTCCGACGTTTCAGCGACGGCCTGGAACGCCTCGACCAACGCCACGATCGACGCCACCCACCAGGCCTACTGGACGCCGGCCGGGAACGCCAACGGCACCCTTGACGCCTTCACGGTGGTGGCACTGGACGACCAGGCCGCGCAGTCGGCGTCGCCGGTATCGGTGAAGGTCGTGGTGGCCGCGGTCAACGACGCTCCAGTCAATGCAGCGGTGCCCGTCGTTACCGGCACCCATCGCGTCGGCCAGCAACTGACGGCCGGCAGCGGCACGTGGAGCGACGCGGACGGCGACAGCCTGAGCTACAGCTACCAGTGGTATCGGTCCAGCGACGCTGCCGGGTCGGGTGAGGTTGCCATCGCCGGCGCCACAGCGCTGAACTATGCGCTCACGGCATCCGACGCGCACAAATTCGTGCGGGTCGTGGTCACGGCCAACGACAGCCACGGCAGCAGCGACCAGACGGCAGCCTCTGTCCGTACGGAAGTTGACGTCGCCCTGACCAATCCTGAAAACGCCGTGGAGATGACGGGCACGACCAACGTCACGCTGACCAACGGTACCGTCGATCTGCTTCACTTCGCCCCGGATTTCTACAACGGTGGCGGGTATTGGCAGCCGAGCAATCTGTCCATCAGCGGCGTGCCGGTCATCAGTGGGTTCAACGCCAACGAGGACTTCATCGATCTTCGCAGCCTGGACTACTACGCCCTGGCTGGTGCCACGTTCGATACCGACTTTGCCGACAGCCAGAATGCTCCGGTCGTGGGGTCCGACTATTACTACACGACCTACACCAACTGGGGCAGCCTTTACAACAAGCAGTTCAGCATCTCGGGCAATACCCTGGGCGCCAACGGAGCCACCAAGGGCTTCCTGGTCGGTTATACGGACCAAAACAACTGGATGCCGGTCTATGCCTTCTTCAAGGACATTACCGGCACGCTGACGATCAACAATTTCCTGCTGCCCACGCTCACGCCGTCCAATACCGCCCCTGTCTTCGATGGCTCCACGACGTCGTTGTCCGTCGAATCGAATTCCTCGGCGGTGAGTGTCAAGTCGCTGCTTGGCGTCAGGGACAGCGACGCCAGCCAAACCTTGACGTGGACCCAGAGCAGTGCACCTGGCCACGGCACACTGAGCTTTTCCGGCGCGACGGCATCGTCCGGCGCGGGGACGCTTTCTCCGGGCGGCACCATCACCTACACGCCGGCAGCAGGCTATGTCGGCGCCGACACCTTCACCGTCCAGGTCAGCGATGGCACGGCCACGGTCACGCGCACCATCTCGGTCAACGTGATCGACAGCATCGCGCCTTCCATCGCCTCCATCACGCGGCAGACCGCCAACAGCAATGGCGTCACCAGCGCCGACACCTTGACCTGGCGCGTGGCCTTCAGCGAGCAGGTCGGGGGCGTGGACGGCTCCGACTTCACGCTCAGTGGCGCCACGGGCGTGTCGCTGTCGGTGAGTGCCGTGGACGGCAAGACCTACGACGTGACGGCCAGCGGCGGCAACCTGTCCAGCTACAGCGGCAGTGTGTCCTTGGCCTTTGCAGGAACGCAGAACATCAAGGACGGCGCCAACAACGCGTTCGTCGCCACGACCCCGACGGGTATCAACCAGAGCAGCTACACGCTGGACAACACGGCACCGGCGATCAGCAGCGTTGCCAGGCAAACGGCGAATACAGACGGCATCACCAATGCCGACCAGCTCACGTACCGCGTGACCTTCAGCGAAGCGGTGGACGCGAGCAGCGTGACAGCCGGCGCTTTCAGCCTCAACGGCACCACGGCTGCGGTGACCAGCGTGGTTGCCGCGGGCGGCAACGCCTACGACGTAACGGTGTCGGGTGGCGATCTGGCAGGCCTCGACGGTGATGTGACGCTGGTGTTCTCCTCCAGCATCAAGGACTTGTCAGGCAATGCGCTGGACACCGCCTTCAGCGGTGACGGCAAGGTCTACCACGTGGACAACACCGTCGGCATGCCCAGCGGTCTGGCCCTCGCCAGCGCTGCCGACGACACCGGCACGTCCGACCATGATGGTGTCACTGCCAACACCAAGCCGACCATCAAGGGCGTGGCCGACGCCTACAGCACCGTCACGCTCAACATCGACGGCACCGATGTGGGCACGACCTCGGCGGACGCCTTGGGAGTCTGGAGCTTCACGCTGTCATCGACTCTGGTGCCTGGCGTCCATACGGCCAAGGCCAAGGCCGCCGACACGGCCGGAAACACCAGCAGCTATTCGGCGGCTTACTCCTTCACGCTGGATACCGCAGCTCCGGTGCTCATTGCCGCGACCCCGGCGGACAATGCCGATGCCGTGGCTGGCGGTGCCAACATCGTGCTGAGCTTCGACGAAAGCGTGTTCGCAGGCAGCGGCAGCATCGTCATCACGAACCCTGACGATCCCGTTGATACGCGCACCATCAGCATTGCCGATGCGAGCCAGGTCACGATTGCCGGCAGCACCGTCACCATCAATCCTGCTGCCGACCTCAAGGGTGCAACGCATTACCACGTCCGCATCGACGCCACGGCCCTGGTGGACGCAGCAGGCAATGCCTACCTGGGCATCAGCTCGGCGACGGAATTGGATTTCACCACGGTCAACACCAAGCCCGTGAGCAGCGACGACCGCGTGACCTTGACGGGCAGCTCGCCGCTGCTGCTGGGCCTGGGCGACTTCGGCAACTTCAGCGATGCCGAGGGTGCCGCGCTGGCGGGGGTCAAGATCGTCAACCTCCCGCAGCCCGTGAGCGCGGGCTCGCTGCAGTATGACGACGGCGGCACCTGGACGGCGGTGAAGGCGGCGCAGGAGATCAGCGCGGCTGACATTGCCGCGGGCAAGCTGCGCTACGTGCCCACGGCCGGCGGCGGCATGAGCACCCTGCAGTTCCAGGTCAGCGACGGAACCGACTACTCGACGGCGGTCTATACGCTGACGGCGGGCCCGGGCAATGCCGCCTCCATCAACAGTGCCGTCAAGACCAGCCAGGTCTTCCAGGTCAGCACTGAAAGCGGCTTGTCGATCAGTGGACTGACCGCCTCGGGCGTGCCCACCGGATTGCCCAAGGGCTTCAGCATGCCGCTGGGCCAAGTGGGCTTCACCGTCGGTGGGCTGGTCCACGCCGGCGACACGGCCCAGATCTCGGTGGCCGTGGACGACACCAGCAAGATGACCACGTTCTACAAGAAGAACCTGGTCACGAACAAATGGGAAGCCGTGCCGGGCCAGGTCGTGACCAAGGCCAACGGCCAGACGGTTTTCTCCTTCAGCCTCACGGACGGCGGCGTGTACGACGCCGACCGCACGGCCAACGGCGTCATCGTGGACCCGGGCCTGCTGGTGGCGGACCTGAGCGCGCCGCTGGTGGCGGAAAACACCACCTACGTCACCAATTTGTTGCAGGCGCTGGACCTCAGCAGCCTGCACGGGCAAGTCAGCTTCGCGCTCGCCGGCACCGGGCCCGACGATGCCCGTTTCACCCTGGATGCGGCCACGGGTGTGCTGCGCTTCGCGCAGGCGCCTGATTACGAAGCTCCCACGGATGGCGGCGACGGCGCGGGCAACAACACCTACGTGGTCCGGGTCACCGCGACCGGCTCAGCCGGTGGCAGCGTGGTGCAGGAACTGGTGGTCACCGTGGTGAACGACAACGGCGCTCAGACCGGCGGGCCGCAACTGGTGCAGGGAGACGATACCGAGGTTCAATCAGGCCAGTCCTACTACCTGGATGCCGATCCTGACGGGGACGGAACGGGCTACACCTTCTTCGACGACGAATTCGCCAGCTTCTCCAACGGCTTCGTGCTGGTCCAGCAGATCGAGGGCTCGCGCGACGGCAACTTCGCCTTCGACGAGTACGGCAGCGACGCACTGGGCATCCTCGTCGGCATGGACCTGGCCTCGGCCGACCGCTTCATCGCGGCGGGCGAGACGGTGTTCTACTGCGGGCGCGCCATCGGCACGGTGGACGGCATCCTGGACGGACAGGACGGCCGCGACCTGCGCATCAACCTCTATGACCACGAGATCGATCCGGCCACCGGCGAAGCCGTCGATCCGCTGCAGCCCATCCGCGGCTACCACCTGTCGCAGACCGGCGTCCTGGGGCTGCTGCAGTACACCCTCCCGACCGTCGTGGACGGCGAGCACGCCTTCTCCGTAACGCTCAACGACGGCACGAAAAACTATGAAGCCGTGGTCGCTGGCGTGCACGGGACGGACGTGGCCGCGCCGGTGATCAGCGGCATCAGCCAGGACAGCGGCTCGTCCGATCAGGACGGCATCACCCGCAACACCACGTTGGCCCTGCACGGCACGGCGCTGGCCAACAGCAGCGTGACGCTGTACCTCGACGGCGTGGCCATGGGCTCCACCACCAGCGATGCCGCAGGCCAGTGGGCGTGGGACTACAACGGCACGGCCCTGGCCCAAGGGAGCTACCTGTTCACGGCCCGGGTCGAGGATGCCTCCATCAGCACCGTCAGCCGCGCTTCCCATGCCTACAGCGTGACGGTGGACACCAGCAGCCCGACCACCACGGTGGCCTCGGCAACCTTGTCCGCGGATACCGGCGCGGACAACACCGACTTCATCACCAGCACGAGCGCGCAGACGATCAGCGGCACCCTCTCGACGGCGCTGGCCGAGGGCGAAAAGGTGTACGTGTCGCTCGACGACGGCGACCACTGGACGGAGGCCACGGCGGTCGAAGGCCAGGACACGTGGACACTGGCAGGCGTCGTGCTTGCCGGCAGCGGCACGCTCAAGGTCAAGGTCACCGACATCGCGGGGAACGACGGCCCGGTGGCCTCGCAGGCCTACAAGCTGGACACCACCTTGCCCACGGTGACGGATGCGCATGTCGCCATCGCCGGCGGCACGGGCACGAGCGGGGCTTACAAGATTGGCGACACGGTCACAGCCACCTGGAACAACGGGGCCGCGGGCGACGCCAACGCCGACATCAGCGGCGTGACGTTCGACTTCAGCGCGTTCGGCGGCGGCACGGCGGTGACGGCGACGAACAGCGGCGGCGTGTGGACGGCGACGTACACCCTCGTGGCCGGCAGCATCGACGCCACGATGCGCAACGTGTCGGTGACGGTGACGGACGACGCGGGCAACACCACGACGAGGGCCGACACCACCAACGCCACGGTGGACAACATCGCGCCCACGGTGACCGATGCGAACGTCGGCATCAGTGGCGCCACGGGCACGGGCGGGGCCTACAAGGTCGGCGATACGGTCACGGCGACTTGGACCAACACGGGCGGCGACAACAACGCCGACACCATCAGCGGCGTGACGTTCGACTTCAGCGCGTTCGGCGGTGGTAGCGCCGTGGCGGCGACCAACGTCAACGGCGTGTGGACGGCCAGCTACACCCTCGTGGCCGGCGGCATCGACCTCACCAACCGCAATGTGTCGGCAACGGTGACGGACAACGCGGGCAACACCACGACGGCGGCGGACACGAGCAACGCCACGGTGGACAACGTGGCGCCCACGGTGACTGACGCCAACGTGAGCATCAGCGGCGCCAGCGGCACGGGCGGGGCCTACAAGATTGGCGACACGGTCACGGCCACCTGGACCAATGCAAGCGGCGACGCCAACGCCGACACCATCAGCGGCGTGACGTTCGACTTCAGCGCGTTCGGCGGCGGCACGGCCGTGGCGGCGACCAA
>NZ_JAXOJX010000047.1:0-60754 GCF_034427735.1 Azohydromonas lata | reverse complement strand
ATAAGAGACAGATCCAGCGCCCAGCGCCGCAAGCCCCTGCCATCACCAGCGTGCCGGTGGCGCCGCCGCCGGCCCCGCCCGCGCCCCCGGCCCCGCCGCCTGAGGCGCCGCCCGCCCCGGTTCAAAGAACCGCACCGGTCATCAATTTTTCGGGCTGTGCCAAGCCGGACTACAACGCGGCGGCGCGGCGCGCCGAGGCGCAGGGGTCCACGGTGATCAGCTTCCTGATCGACACCGACGGCCGCGTGCTCGAAAGCCGCGTGGACCGCTCCTCCGGCGCAACGCGAGAACACAAGATGCTCGACCGCCTGGCGGTGGACGCGCTGGCGCAGTGCCGCTTCAAGCCCGGCACCGTCAACGGCCAGCCGGAGCGCTCCTGGTCGCGTGTCGAATACGTCTGGAAGCTGGTGGACTGATCGTCCCCGGCGCACCTCCTCCTCATTCCCAAGTCCGCCCCCGCACCATGCTCGCCAAGAACAAGACCCTCTGGACCCGGCCGCTCGTCGCGGCCCTGCTGGCCGGCTGCAGCCTTTACGCCGGGGCGCAGGCCGTGCAGACCCAGGCCGTCGCCAACCCCTACGGGCTGCAGGCCATCTGGGAGCAAGGCGACCTCGTGGCGCGCGGCACGCTGGTGCTGCTGCTGCTCATGTCCATGGGGAGCTGGTACGTGATCTTCACCAAGCTGTTCGAGCAGCGCCGGCTCATGAAGAGCGCCAGCGCCGCGGCGCAGAGCTTCTGGAACGCCGACAGCGTCAAGGCCGGCACGCAGGGCCTGCAGACGGGCAGCGCCTTCCGCTTCATCGCCGAGGCCGGTTTGAAGGCCAGCGAGCACCACGAAGGCAAGCTCACCGAGCAGATCGACCGCCACACCTGGATTTCCATGTCCATCCAGCGCGCCATCGACAACGTGGCCAGCCGCCTTCAGGACGGCCTCGCCTTCCTCGCCACCGTGGGCTCCACGGCGCCCTTCGTGGGCCTGTTCGGCACGGTCTGGGGCATCTACCACGCGCTCACCGCCATCGGCATCAGCGGGCAGGCGAGCATCGACAAGGTGGCCGGCCCGGTGGGCGAGGCGCTGATCATGACGGCCATCGGCCTGGCGGTCGCCGTGCCGGCGGTCATGGGCTACAACTGGCTGATCCGCCGCAACAAGGCCGCCATGGAGCAGGTGCGCGGCTTCGGCAGCGACCTGCACAGCGTGCTGCTGGCGGGCAAGCGCTAAGACCTCGCACGGGAGCCGACGGCCATGGCCATGGGCATGACGCCGCAGGACGGCGCAGACGGCGAGGAGGCGATGATCTCCACCATCAACACCACGCCCCTGGTGGACGTGATGCTGGTGCTACTGATCATCTTTTTGATCACGGTGCCGGTGGTGACGGCCTCCATCAAGCTGGAGCTGCCCAAGGAGCGCAACCAGCCCACGCAGACCAAGCCGGAGAACGTCGTGCTGGCGGTGGACCGCGACGGCGGCATCTTCTGGGGGCTGGAGCCGCTGGACATCGACGCGCTGCAGGCGCGGCTGCGCGTGGTGGCGGCCAAGGACGAGCAGCCCGAGATCCACATCCGCGGCGACATGGCCGCCCGCTACGAGGCGGTAGGGCGCGTGGTGGCGGCGTGCCAGAAGGTGGGCATCCGCAAGATCGGCTTCATCACCGAGCCCCCGGCGAGCGGCGGGCGCTGAAGCAGCCCGCGGCGCAAGAGGAATCACTTCCATGGCGATGCAGTTCCGCGACCACAGCGAGGACGACGGCCTGATGGCCGAGATCAACACCACGCCGCTGATCGACGTGATGCTGGTGCTGTTGATCATGTTCATCATCACCATCCCCATACAGACGCACGCCGTGAAGATGGAGCTGCCGGTGGCCGCGCCCTCCACGCCGCCCACGCCGCCGCAGATCGTGCGCATCGACGTGGACGCCGCCGGCACCGTGACCTGGGACGGCGAGGCGCTCACCCGCGAGGCCCTGGAAGCCCACCTGGGCGCCGCTGCCGCGCAGACGCCCCAGCCCGAGTTGCACCTGCGCGCCGACCGGGCCGTGCCCTACGCCGCGGTGGCCGGCGTGCTGGCCGCAGCGCAGCGGCAGCGGGCCACGCGCATCGCCCTGGTGGGCAACGAACAATTCCTGCCCTGAGCACTGGACGGAAGCTTCACGAGATGACGACCCCCATGGACCTGCCCTCCTTCATGCAGCGCGCCGCCGACGGCGTGTACGCGATAGACACCGGCTTCCAGCGCGAGGGCTTCGACGCCGCCTGTCTGCTGGTGCAGGACGGCCGGGCGGCCTTCGTGGACGCCGGCACCAACTTCGCCGTGCCGCGGCTGCTGGCGGCGCTGGACGTGCTGGGGATCGCGCGCGAGGCGGTGGAGATGGTCATTCCCACCCACGTGCACCTGGACCACGCGGGCGGTGTCGGCCTGCTGATGCAGGAGCTGCCCGCGGCGACGCTGTGGGCGCACCCGCGCGGCGCGCGCCACCTCATCGACCCGCGCGTGCTGTGGCAAGGCGCACTGGCCGTGTACGGCGAGGAGGAGATGAACCGCTCCTACGGCCGCCTGGTGCCCGTGGACGCGTCGCGCGTGCGCACGACGGAGGACGGGATGGAGCTACGCCTGGCGGGCCGCGTGCTGCGCGTGCTGGACACCCCCGGCCACGCCCGCCACCACCACTGCCTGTGGGACGAAACCAGCGGCGGCGTGTTCACCGGCGACACGTTTGGGCTGAGCTATCGGGAATTCGACGTGGCTGGAAAAGCCTGGATATTCCCGACCTCCACGCCGGTGCAGTTCGAGCCGGATGCACTGAAGGAATCGGTGCTGCGGATTGCGGCACTGCATCCGCAACGGCTTTATCTGACGCACTTCGCCTGCGTGAGCGACGTGCCGCGGCTCACCGCCCTTTTCCTTTCGATACTGGATGCGATGGTGGCGCTTGGGCGTGGGTTACCGGATTCTCCGGAGCGGCATGAGGAATTGAAGGCTGGGTTATTTGAAATTTATTTGGCCAGCCTTCGGCAGCATGGATGCGCGATGACTGACTCGGAAATTCATTCGCTTTTGGAGATGGATTTGGAGTTGAATGCGCAGGGGATGGGGGTTTGGTTGGAGAAAGAGGCAAAGCAAAATATTTCCAAAAACTGAGAAATTAATAAAAGAAAGCGTTATCACTTTAGGAGATGAAGAAGGGTGGAGCGCAATACAATACACGACTGCGCCCTGGCTTCACTAAAATTTATACAAAGTTAAATTCCAAAAAGTTTCCTTTCAAAACCAAACTATCAGCCAGCACACCACAACAACATCTCTTCTTCTAAGGCTTTTAAGGTGACGCCACCCCCGAATGCCACCCAAAGCAAATATAATCATAAAAGCAAGCCAACTTTTTAAATTGAGTAGACTTTGAGTCTTTATTTTTTATAAATCCAAAATTTACGACAAGAAATTTTTTCACTAAAGCACAATCAAAATTTTCACCCTCTAGATAAGCCAAATATATTGCTGCTTTTTCAGGACTATAAAAATCTACAATTTCGGCGGCAGATTTTCCAAGAACATCTCTATTGTAAGATTTTTCATAGCTTTTATTTCTATAAAAAATCAAATCACCGGAATAATGCTTATCTAAATTGATTCCAAGTCTTTTGCAATCCTCATATGAACTCGCACCGATAGCTTTAAGATATTTGAAAATAGGAAGATAAGTGTTATTTTTACCAAGCATAGGAATCGTTTTATTAACCACCAAATTTGGCTTAAGCGCACGATCTTCCAATATCAAATCGGAGAATAAATCTATCGAACCGAATCCCTCATAACCCTTTTCAGACGCCCTTTCTTCTGCGGCCACTCCCACGCCAGCAACAAACTCCACGTCATCTTTGCTTTGAATTTGGTCAATGTATTTAACAAACAGCTTGGCCGACGGTTCAGTTGTTCGCACCAAATCATAAAGCTGCTCCTTAAAAAATCTCAATATACGGATCGGCAATTTTCTTTTAGACTCTTGTAGCGCAGAATACACAGACGAAAAATCATCTGTTTTTACGACGGTTATTGGCAATTGCGACTTATCTATGGCAATAAATGAAGGAATAACGCTCGCCGAAGCACCATGAGCTTGTTGCACAAAAATCAAATTATTTTGAAGCTTGTAGACTTTATCCGACCCTAAAGCATCCAGTATATTCCTCAACAAAAATCCAATATGAGGATCATGCAATGAATATCCTAAAAATATAATGGGGTGCTCGACAAATAAAGTAATCAACTTTGCAGCTAAGTACGGATTTTTTCTTTCAAAATCCTTATAGTCATCTTTCGTTAGAACCAATGAAGATGGATCGCTGGCACAGCCATGTATTTTATATATTTCCGCTATTGATTGAGGATTCGAAAACAACAATTCGTTTTGACCAAAAAAAACTTTATAATCTCCAAATAGCGACTCAAGCATGCCATCCCAGTTGGTTGTTATAACCCCGTCTATGCTTATATTGCGCAACAGAGATACCTCCTCCGCGAGAGGCATGTCCGCAGCATTTTTAATCTCAAGAGAGCTCAAGTAAATACATATTTCCATTCGCAGAGGATCAGATTTTTGCTTAACCTTCGATTTATGTATTAAACGACTTTCTTTATAATTATCACTTGACCACCAATAGGCATGAAAATCTTCATCCATTAGAGACGCCACTTGCGCCAAATCCCCATCAGCCAAGGAGTTATAGAACTCAAAGTCTTTTATGCCTTCACAAAATTTTCTAAGAAGCCTTTCCCAGGTCTCTAGACCCAAGTATCTTCTAGAAAGTCCGGAGCCAACAAATATAAAAGGGGCAGACGCAAACTGCTTTAAATGTTCAATGAGTTGCTGCCTTATGTCCATATAAGTCCAAAAATGGGTCACTAAATTCAAAGCGCCAAAATTCAGAAATGATATCTCGCAGCCCAGTAAATTGCCAAAATACTGACCACGAAACCACTTCCCCAGAATGAATCTATATGTTACACCTTTTTTTGCAACTTGTACATACCATCGAAATTTGGCCATAACGGATTTTAATACACCAAATTATATCGGTATTTTCATGCAAGATCAAAATTGATTGCCCAATACATTATAAAATTTGAGTCACCAATCAATCGCGAATAAAAGCAAAATCGCCCGATACAAAGTATTATTTTCCTGATATTCACCCTTCTAAACTTCCCTTCTTAATCCCAAGGAAAGCCTACCCATGTCCTCCATCACCTTCGGCCTAACCGACCGCGTCTTCGTCATCACTGGCGCCTCCCAAGGCATAGGCGCCGCCTGCGCCCGCCGCCTGATCGCCGACGGCGCCCGCGTCGCGTTGTGGGACGTCGCCGATGAGCCCGGCCGCGCGCTGGCCGAGGAGCTGGGCAGCGAGGACGGCCGCGCCCTGTACCAGCGCTGCGACGTCGCCTCCAGCGCCGACGTGCAGGCCGCCATGGCCGCCACGCTCACCTTCTTCGGCCGCGTGGACGGGCTGGTCAACAACGCCGGCATCTTCCGCGCCGCGGAATTCCTCGACATCACGGAAGCCGACTGGGACGCCGTCATCGCCGTCAACCTCAAGGGCGCCTTCCTCGCCGGCCAGGCCGTCGCGCGGGAGCTGGTGCGCCAGGGCACGGGCGGGGCCATCGTCAACATGAGCTCGGTCAACGGGCGCACGGCCATTCCCACGATTGCCAGCTACAACGCCAGCAAGGGCGGCATCGACCAGCTCACGCGCGTGATGGCGCTCTCGCTCGTGAAGCAGGGCATCCGCGTCAACGCCGTGGCGCCGGGCACCATCGCCACCGAGCTGGCCCGCCAGGCGGTGCTCACCAGCGAGGCGGCCCAGCAGCGCATCCTCAGCCGCACGCCCATGGGCCGCCTGGGCGAGCCGGACGAGGTGGCGGACACGGTCGCCTACCTGCTCAGCGACGCGGCCAGCTACGTCACCGGCGAGGTCGTGGTCGTGGACGGCGGGCGCATGGCGCTCAACTACACGATGCCCGCCGCCTGAGGACGCGCCGTCCGGGAGCCGGGTGGCAAACTCGCCGGCCCAACTGCATCACCACCGGAAGGCACAAGCCATGCGACTCCTTCACACCATGCTGCGCGTGGGCAACCTGCAGCGCTCCATCGACTTCTACACGCAGGTGCTGGGCATGGAGCTGCTGCGCACCACGCAGCGCCCCGAGCAGCAGTACGACCTGGCCTTCGTCGGCTACGGCGGCGGCAACCCGGGCCAGGCTGAGATCGAGCTGACCTACAACTACGGCACCGACCAATACGAGCTGGGCACGGCCTACGGCCACATCGCCATCGGCGTGCCGGACGTGGCCGCCACCTGCGCGGCCGTGCGCGACAAGGCCGCCGCCCTGGGCGGCGCCATCACGCGCGAGCCCGGCCCGGTCAAGGGCGGCTCCACCGTCATCGCCTTCATCACCGACCCGGACGGCTACAAGATCGAGCTGATCCAGCGCGGCACCTGAGCCCCCGGCCCTTCCTCACCTCACGTCCCTCGCCCCATGTCCCGTTCCCTCTACCAGCCCAGCCACGGTTTCTTCCAGCAGCAGGACGCCGCGACGCTGCACGCACTGATGCGCGCCCATCCGCTGGCCACGCTGGTGCACGTGGGCCCGCACGGCCCGGTGGCCGACGTGGTGCCGCTGGAGTTCGTCGCCGACGCGGGCGAGCACGGCACGCTGCGCGGCCACGTGCCGCGCGCCAACCCGGTGTGGCAACAGGCGCAGGGGCAGGAGGTGCTGGTGCTGTTCCACGGCCCGCAGGGCTACGTCAGCCCGGGCTGGTACGCCACCAAGGCCGAGCACGGCAAGGTGGTGCCGACCTGGAACTACGCCGTGGTGCAGGCCCGCGGCCCGCTGCGCGCCATCGAGGACGCCGCCTGGCTGCGCACCGAGCTGGGCCGCCTCACGGCGCACCACGAAGCGGCCGTCGGCGGCCATTGGGCGCTGGAAGACGCGCCGGCCGACTTCACCGACAAGCTGCTGGGCGCGATCGTGGGCATAGAGATCCCCGTGGCCTCGCTGGAAGGCAAGTTCAAGCTCAGCCAAAACCAGCCCACCGTGAACCGGGATGGCGTGGAGGCGGGGCTGGAAGCGCAAGGGGCGCCTGCGGCGGCGCTGCTGGAGCGCATGCGGGCGACGCGGTGAGGGGCGAAGGCTGAGGCGTTGAGGGCTACGGCCTGTCCCTTACGCACACTGCCCGCCGCAAGAGTCCGTCAGCGGTCCGTCAGCGCCAGCCGGAGGCCGATCGGCAGCGCCCCCCGAGTCGTCATTCCCGCGCAGGCGCACTGCTGTCCGGGGAAAACGTAACGGTGGCCGCACAAGGCTGTAGGCCGAAGAAAAACCGCCGTCATCCCGGCGAAGGCCGGGATCCACGCGCACCAAGGCGCTGGCGTGAAGCCTGTTGGCACGCTGCGGTGCACAACAGGGCGACATCTCGGCACTCGTGGATTCCGGCCTTCGCCGGAATGACGACCTTTTTTCTTGCGGCCTGCACCCGTAGCACTCGTGGTGCTTGATTGAGCAGCGTGCCCGTCACCGTTACGTTTTCCCCGGACAGTAGTGCGCCTTCGCGGGAATGACGAAGTAGAAAGCGAAGCGCTTCGGCTGACGGGATGCCGTCGCCAGGCTGCAGACCGCCGCTCGTGGATGCCCGCTTCCGCGGGCATGACGGGGTAGAAGGCGAAACGCCTTCGCTGCCGGGATGCAGGGGTGCCGCCCCCAAGTCATGGACCGCCGCTCGTGGCTGCCCGCTTCCGCGGGCATGAAGGGGTAGAAGCGTGGCACCTCGGCTGATGAGATGCCCTCGCCTCCTCTCACTTCCTCAGCGCCTGCGCCTCCCGCGCCAGTTGCGTGATGCGCTTCCAGTCTCCGGAGGCCACCGCATCGGCCGGCGTGAGCCAGGAGCCGCCGCAGACCTTCACGTTGGGCAGCGCCAGGAAGTCCGGCGCGTTCTGCGGCGTGAGGCCGCCCGTCGGACAGAACACCACGTCGCCGAACGGCCCACCCAGCGCCTTGAGCATCGGAATGCCGCCGGCCGCCGTCGCCGGGAAGAATTTCAGGAAGCTCAGCCCGTCCGCATTGGCGGCCATCACTTCGCTGGCCGTGGCCACGCCGGGCAGCAGCGGCAGGCCGATTTCGCGGCACTCCAGGCTGATCTCGGACACGTAGCCCGGCGTCACGGCGAACTGGCAGCCCGCGTCGCGCGCGGCGCGGGCGTCCGCCACCGAGCGCACGGTGCCGGCGCCCACGATGGCGTCCGGCACCTCGCGCGCAATGGCTTCCATGCACTGCAGCGCCACGGGGGTGCGCAGCGTCACTTCCAGCACGCGCACGCCGCCTTCGACCAGGGCCTGCGCCATGGGCACGGCGTCTTCCAGCCGCTGGATGACGATGACGGGAATGACTGGGCCGTAGCCGGCCAGCTCAAGTGCGTTGTTCACAGCCATGTGCAGGCGCCCTCCTCGGCGCTGTTGACGTTGCGGCGCATGCCGCCGAAGAGCTCGCGGCCCAGGCCGTGAGCGTTGTCCTCGGCATGCGCCGGGGAGATGGTGGCCAGCTCGCGCGCCGACCAGTCGGCGTCGTCCACCAGCACTTCCAAGGTGCCGGCGACGGCGTCCATGCGAATCAGGTCGCCATCGCGCACCCGGGCCAGCGGCCCGCCGTCCAAGGCCTCGGGCGTCACGTGGATGGCCGCCGGCACCTTGCCGGAGGCGCCGCTCATGCGCCCGTCCGTGACCAGCGCGACGCGGAAACCCTTGCCCTGCAGCACGGCCAGCGGCGGCGTGAGCTTGTGCAGCTCCGGCATGCCGTTGGCGCGCGGGCCCTGGAAGCGCACCACGGCGATGAGGTCGCGCTCCAGCTCGCCGGCCTTGAAGGCGGCCATGAGCGCTTCCTGCGAGTCGAACACCCGCGCGGGCGCCTCCACCACGTGCCGGTCGCCGGGCACGGCCGAGACCTTGATGACGGAGCGGCCCAGGTTGCCGGTCAGCAGCTTCAGCCCGCCCGTCTCCGAGAACGGCGCCGAATGGGTGCGGACGACGGCCGGGTCGATGGGCGACGGCGGCAGCGCGCGCCAGGACAGGCGCCCCTGCTCGTCGCGCGCAGGCACCTGGGTGTAGTGGCCTATGCCGCCTTCGGCGACGGTCATGACGTCCGGGTGCATGCAGCCGGCGTCCAGCAGCTCGCGCAGGACGAAGCCGGGGCCGCCGGCCCTTTGAAAATCGTTCACGTCGGCGCTGCCGTTGGGGTAGACGCGCGCCAGCAGCGGCACCACGGCGGAGAGCTCGGCGAAGTCGGTCCAGTTGATGAGGATGCCGGCCGAGCGCGCCACGGCCACCCAGTGGATGAGATGGTTGGTGGACCCGCCCGTGGCCAGCAGCGCAGCCATGGCGTTGACGATGACGCGCTCATCCACCTGCTCGCCGATGCACTGCTTGCGCTTGACCAGCGACACGGCGGTGCGCAGGGCTTCGCGGGTGAGGTCGTCGCGCAGGCCGTCGTGCGGATGGATGAAGGCGGCGCCGGGCACGTGCAGGCCCATGGCCTCCATCAGCATCTGGTTGCTGTTGGCCGTGCCGTAGAAGGTGCAGGTGCCGGGGCCATGGTAGGCGGCGCTCTCGGCCTTCAACAGCGCGTCGCGGCCCACCTTGCCCTGCGCGTATTCCTCGCGCACGTGGGACTTTTCGGTGTTCGAGAGGCCGCTGCTCATCGGACCGCCGGGCACGAAGACGCAGGGCAAGTGACCGAAGTGCAGCGCGCCTATGAGCAGCCCGGGGACGATCTTGTCGCAGATGCCCAGCAGCAGCGCGGCGTCGAACACGTCGTGGCTGAGCGCGATGGCCGTGCCCATGGCGATGGTGTCGCGCGAGAACAGGCTCAGCTCCATGCCCGGCGTGCCCTGCGTGACACCGTCGCACATGGCGGGCACGCCGCCGGCCACCTGCAGCGTGGCGCCGCTGCGGCGGGCCTCGTCGCGCAGCAGCGCGGGGTAGCTCTCGTAGGGCTGGTGGGCCGAGAGCATGTCGTTGTAGGCCGTGACCACGCCGATGTTGGGTGCCCGCTCCACGACCACTTTCAGCTTGTCGTTGCCGGGCAGCGCGGCAAAGGCGTGGGCGACGTTGGCGCAGCCCAGGCGGTCGCTGCCGCGCTGGCGGCCCCCAAGGCGGCGCACCTGCGCCAGGTAGGCGCTGCGCGTGGCGGCGCTGCGCTCGCGTATGCGTTCGGTGATGTCGAGGATGGCGGTCTTCATGGGCGTGCGGGGCTTCATGTAACTCGGTTACCCATTCTGAAGTAACCAGGTTACAGCGTCAAATCCGTAGAAGCCCGGGGCCGGCAAGCGGGGCACCCGCTACGCTTTCGGCCATGGACGAGACGCTGTCGCAAGAGGCCCTGCTGCAAGAGAGCCTGCTGTTGCGCGATCCGCTGAAGCTGCTGCAGCAGGTGCGGCAGGAATGGGAGCGCGCGGGCCGGGGCGACTTGTGGGTGTTCGGCTACGGCTCGCTGATCTGGCGCCCGGAGTTCGAGGCCGAGGAGCACCGCCCCGCGCAGGTGCACGGCTACCACCGGGCACTGCGCATGCGCTCGCGCATCAACCGTGGCACGCCAGAGCGCCCGGGGCTGGTCTATGCGCTGGTGCCGGGCGGCTGCTGCCGCGGCATGGCCTACCGGCTGGCCGCCGCGCGGGTGGAAGACGAGCTGCCCCGCCTGTGGGCGCGCGAGATGCCCACCGGCGTCTACGACCCGCGCTGGCTGCAGTGCCGCACGGCCAGCGGCACGGTGCGCGCGCTGGCCTTCACGCTGAGCCGGCGCAGCCCAAACTACACGGGCCAGTTGTCGGAGGAGGAGATCCTGGAGGTGCTGCGCCACGCCCGCGGGCGCTACGGCAGCACGATGGACTACCTGCTGCATACCGCCACGGCGCTGCGCCGCCACGGCATGGCCGATCGGGAAAGCGAAAAGCTGCTGGCCCTGGCGCGGCGGCATCGGCTGATCGAGGAGCGCTGAAAACGAAAAGGCCGCTTGCGCGGCCTTGTCTGCTTTTGGGCGGGTGGGTGCGCCTCACCAGGCGGGCGGCGCGGGCGCGAAGGCGCGGGGGCCGGGCGGGGGCTGCAGGCTGGCGGCGTCGCGCAGGGATTCCACGTCCATTTGCGTGCCGGGGTCGTCCACGTCCACGCCACAGGACGGATAGCGGGCCACCAGCCGCCGCGCGGCGCTGTCGTCGGGCAACAGCACCAGCTCCGAATACAGCTCGGCGCCGAAGCCCACCGGATGCCCGCGCCGCCCCGCGTGCTGCGCATAGGCCACCGCGTGCACACGCAGCGCCTGCGCCACGGCCACCAGCGTCGAGGGCAGCACCAGCGGCATGTCGGCCGGCAGCACCACCCAGCCGGACGAGCCGGGGCGCGCGCTCACGCCGGCGGAAATGCATTCGCTCAGGCCCGGTGTGCCGTCGCGGCCGTCGGGCAGCAGCACGTCCGGCACCACCACCACGTCGCGCGCGGCCAGTTGCGTGCACGCCCGCGCGGCCAGGGCTTCCCGGGTCACCGCCAGCACCGGCAGGCCACTGGCCACGGCCACGCGCAGCGAGGCCTCCAGCATGTCGCCGTCATCGAGCTGGCGCGGCGAGCGCAGCGGCCCGTAGAAACGACTTCCCCGACCAGCACCCAGTACGACGACCGTGGGGCAGAACGCCGTGTCAAGCACCATCGAGTCACCTCCGTCAAGTGAGCGGCCGTCAAAGAAGGGGCAGTCTCGTTGCGGTGCAACAAAAATCAAAGTGGGAACTCCCCCTAGGGCCGACCTCCTATGTGGAACACCCTGTTCAAGGGTTTATCCTCGGTTCATGGATACCCGACTTGCAGATTTGCGCAAGAGCTACGAACGCGCGGAGCTCGATGAACAGGCTTCGCTTGCCGATCCGATCAAGCAGTTCGAGCTGTGGCTGCAGCAGGCGCTGGACGCGCAACTGGCCGAGCCCAACGCGATGACCGTGGCCACCGTGGGCGCCGATGGACGGCCGTCCACGCGCGTGGTGCTGATCAAGGGCTGCGACGAGCGCGGCATCGTCTGGTACACGAACTACAACAGCCGCAAGGGCCGCGAGCTGGCGGGCAACCCCTTCGCGGCGCTGCAGTTCCACTGGGTGGAGCTGGAGCGCGTGGTGCGCATCGAGGGCCGCGTGGAGAAGGTCAGCGACCAGGAGTCGGACGCCTATTTCGCCTCGCGCCCGCTGGACTCGCGCCTGGGCGCCTGGGCCTCGCCGCAGAGTGAAGTGATTTCCGGCCGCACCGTGCTGGTGGCCAACGCGGCCAAGGCCGGCGTGCGTTTCGGCCTCAACCCGCCGCGGCCGCCGCACTGGGGCGGCTACCGGCTGGTACCGGACGGCTGGGAGTTCTGGCAGGGCCGCAAGTCGCGCCTGCACGACCGGCTGCGCTACCGGCTGCAGGAGGGGCAATGGGTGCGGGAGCGGCTGGCGCCCTGACCCATTGCCCCAAGGGCGCCCCGGCGGGTACGGGACGCCGGATCGCTCAAGCCGCCCTCACCCGCGACTTGAACGTCTTCCTGAACTTCTCCACCTTGGGCGCCACCACGAAGGCGCAGTAGCCCTGCCCGGGGTTGTTGGCGAAATAGTGCTGGTGGTAGGCCTCGGCGCGGGAGTAGTTGCGCTCGGGAACCAGTTCCGTCACCACGCGACCGCCCAGCGCCTCGTTGACCTCGGCCATCACCTCGCGGGCGACGGCGGCCTGCTCTTCGCTGTGGGTGTAGATGCCGGAGCGGTACTGCGGCCCAACGTCGTTGCCCTGGCGGTTGCGCGTGGTGGGGTCGTGGATGGTGAAGAAGATCTCCAGCACCTCGCGCAGCGGAATGCGCTCGGGGTCGAAGCTCACGCGCACGACTTCCGCATGGCCGGTGTCGCCCTCGCAGACCTGCTCGTAGCTGGGATGCAGGACGTGGCCGTTGCTGTAGCCCGACTCCACGGCCAGGACGCCGTCCACCAGCTCGTACACCGCCTCCAGGCACCAGAAGCAGCCGCCGCCCAGGGTGATGGTTTCAGAAGCCATGTACGCCGTCCTTTCGCAAGCAGCCGCCCCCGGCCGCGAGGCGTGGATTCTGCGGCCGGGGCGGCAACCCTATCGGTCACGCAGTTCGATGGCCTGCGCGGCGTAGAAGGCGGCCAGCGCGTCGATGTCGGCGTCGGACAGCGGCTTGGCGATGACGCTCATGATCTCGTGCCGCCGCTCGCCACCGCGAAAGGCGCGCAACTGGCGCTGCAAGTAGCCTTCCGGCTGCCCGGCCAGGTGCGGCGCATCCGGCGCCGCGCCTATGCCGCGCGGACCGTGGCAGACGGCGCAGGCGCCGGCGAGCTGGCGCCCGCGGGCGTCCTTGTCGGCGGGCTGCGCCCAAGCCGCCGCAGGCAGCACGCCGGCCAGCGCGGCGGCCAGCAGCAGCAGCAGCGCCGGCGCCGCCCGGCGGCCTTTCACTCCGGGGCGCTGCGTCATCACGGCTGGTAGGTGATGCGGTAGAGGGCGCCGGCGTAGTCGTCGGACACCAGCAGCGAGCCGTCCTTCATCACCGCCACGTCCACCGGGCGGCCGCGGAAGGTGCCGGTGTCGCCGTCCAGCCAGCCGCTGGCGAAGACCTCGGTCTTGTCGGCCGTGCCGTCCGGCTTGAGCGAGGTGAACAGCACCTGCGCGCCGTTGGGCTTGGTGCGGTTCCACGAACCGTGCTGCGCCGAGAAGAAGCCGCCCTGGTACTTGGCCGGGAACTGCTTGCCCGCGTAGAAGACCATCCCTAGGTCGGCCGCGTGCGCCTCGGTGAGCACCTGCGGCGCCACGATGTCCTTGGGCAGCGGGTCCTTGTCGTAGCCGTTCTCGGTGACGCGGGTCTTGCCCTTGATCCATGGGTAGCCGAAGAACTGGCCCGCCTTGGTGATGCGGCTGATGGTGCCCGCGGGGATGTCGTCGCCCATGCCGTCGGTCTGGTTGTCGGTGAACCAGAGCGTGCCGTCCTTGGGATTGAAGTCCTGGCCCACGGAGTTGCGTATGCCCGTGGCGTAGACCTCGCGCTTGCTGCCGTCGAAGGCGTTCATGCGCACGATCCCGCCTATGCCCCACTTCTTGTAGAGGTCCAGCTTCTCGCGCGGGGGCACGTTGAAGGGCTGGCCCAGGGTGACGTAGAGCATGCCGTCGGGGCCGACGCGGCAGGTGCGCGCGCCGTGGTTGAAGGACTCCTCCTCCACCGGGATCAGCCCGCCTTGAGGCACCACCTCGATGACGGCCACGTCCGGGCTCTCGTAGAAGAACTCGGCCGCCGGGAAGTTCAGCACCCGGTTGTGCTCGGCAACGATGAGGAAGCCGTCCTTGGTCCAGCACACGCCGTTGGGGTTCTGGAACTTCAGGCTGGGCGCGAAGGGTTTGACTTCGTCGGCCACGCCGTCGGAGTTGCGGTCGGTGACGGCCCACACCATCGTCTTGCGCGTGCCCACGAACAGCATGTTGGTGCTGGGCGCCACGGCCATGTGGCGGGCGTCGGGGACGACGGCGAAGAGGTCGATCTTGAAGCCCGGCGGGAGCTTGACGCGCTTGAGGTTGTCGCGGATGGCGTTGGCGTTGCGCCCTTCCTGCGGCACGGGCGGGATGTTGAGGTCCGTGCCCGACACCTTGAACTGCTTGAGTTTTTCGATGTTGCCGGGGCCGGCGGCGGGTTGGGCCTGCACGGCACCGGCCAGCAGCATCGCGCCGGCCAGCAGGCTCAGGACGAGCGGTTTCTTGCTTGCTCTCACGTCGCTGTCTCCTTCCACTGGCGCGCCGGAGCCACTGCAACATGGGCGGCCCGGCGCCAGGCGAGCCACTGTGAGCACGCCACCACCAGGGGTGCAGATGGGGCAAGCCCCAATGTCGCCCGCCTCGCCAAATCGGGCGGGCGTGCCGTTTCAGCGCATGTACCAGCTTGAGCACGGGCGGCGGCGCGGCCCAAGGCAGCCTGCCCCGGGCCGGCCGCGCCTCGTGGCGCCCCGTTGCCGACAGCCGCGCGTGGCTCAGCGCAACGACAGCTCCACCCGCGGCGCCCAAGCGGCGGCGGGCTTGCCGCCGCCGTCCTCGCCACCTTCGGCGGGCGTGTGAAGCTTGGGCGCGGCCACGAACAGCCGCTCGCCCGGGACGCCCTCGGCCATGAGCGCGTCGCGCACGGCCAGGGCGCGGCGCACGGCGAGCTGGCGCGCATCCTCGGCCGTGACGCTCATGGCCGCCAGCAGCCGCTGTTCCATTTCGGCCACGGGCAGCTCGCGCGCCAGCCCTATGAAGTTGCGGGGCTTTCCGGGCAAGGGGGTGTCGGCGTAGACGCGGCGCAACAGCGCCTCGCGCAGCGCAGGGGTGGGCTCGGGCAGCGCCTCCTGGCCGGTGGAGGTGCCCGCGCGCAGCGCCTGGCGGCGCTGCTCGGCGCGGATGCTGTCCTCCAGCCGGGCGCGGCGCAGGGCGTCCTCCTCGGCCACCGGGTCGGCTTCGCCGGTGATGGTGGTCTGCAGCGAGGATTTATCGACCAGCGCCTGCGCGGCCTTTTTCACCACGTCACGCCCGGCCTCGGCGGGTTGGGGGCTGCCGGGGTCGAAGGCCACCGTGCTCAGGTCCGGCCCGTGGGCGCCGGCCAACAGCGCGAAGGGCGACGTGATGGCCTTGAGCAGCAGGTTGCCTATGAGGCGCAGGACGATGCCGCCGATGCTGAACTGCGGGTCGTTGAGGCTGCCGCTGATGGGCAGCTCCAGGTCGATGTTGCCGTCGCGGTCCTTGAGCAGCGACACGGCCAGCAGCACGGGCAGCTTGGTGGCGCTGGGCGACTCCACGCGCTCGCCGAAGGTGAGCTGGTTGAGCGTGAGACGGTTGCGCGCCTGCAGCCGGCCGTCCTTGTCGATGCGGTAGCCCAGGTCCACGCTGAGCTTGCCGCGCTCTATGGCGTAGCCGGCGTACTTGCCGGCGTAGGGAGACAGCGGCGGCAGCTCCAGCCCGGTGGCGCGGGCCGTGATGTCCAGCTCCGGCGGGCTGGCCAGCGGGTTGAGCGAGCCCTGGATGTCCAGCAGCGCGCTGCCGGCGGCACGGCCCTGCAGCGACAGCGGCGCCAGGCCGGGCTGGTCGGAGCGCAGCGCGCCCATCGCGCCGTTGAGCCCCGTGAGCTCGGCGCTGTAGTTGGGCCGGACGAAACGGTCGTTGAAGTCGATGCGGCCGTTGACCAGCGTGGTGGCGCCCAGCACCAGGTCCACGGGCAGCTCGCGGGTGCGGCTCACGGGCGGGCCGACGGTGACGCCGCCGCGCGTGGTGGCGGCCGCAGCGGACGCCGCGGGCGATGCCGCCTCGGCGGCCGCGGGCGGCGTGCCGGCAGTGTCGAGCACGGCACGGCCTCTCAGGTCCTGCAGGTTGAGGCGGCCCTGCTCGGTGACGACCAGGCGGGCATAGAAGTCCGACAGCGTCGCGGCCTGCAGTTGCACGCGCGGCTTGGCGCCGGGCTGCACAGCGGCATCCAGGCCCTTGAGCGAGAGGGCCTGCCAGCTCAGCAGCTCGTCGTTCGGCGCACCGACGGCCACCACGTGCACGCCACCCAGCAGCACGTCGCCGCGGGCCTGCACGCGCAGCCCCGGGGCGGCGGTGTTGACCGAGACCTCGCCGTCGAAGCCGCCCTCGGCCTGCAGCAGGCGCAAGGGCAGCGCGGCACCGGCGTAGTCCTGCAGCAGGTGCAGCGGCAGGCGTTCGATGCGCCAGCGCCCGTCCAGCATCAGCGGCTGGGGCTGCACGCGGCCGCTCCACTGCACGCGGCCCGTTGGGGCGGCGGTGCGCCCGGCGGGGCGGTCGGCCTCGGCGAGCTGCAGGCTGAGGCTGCCCTGGCGCGCGCCGGCGGCCAGCGGCCATTGCAGGTCCTGCAGCGCGAGCTGCAGCCGGCTCACGTCCAGCCGCGCGGGCGGACTGCCGGGGGCGGGCAACGCGTCGCGCCAGAGGATGCGGCCCTCCTCCACCTGCAAGCGCCCCAATTTGACTTGCCAGCCGCCGCCCTGGGCCGCAGCGGCCGCCGGTGCGGGAGCAGGCGTGGACGCCGCGGGCGTTGGGAACCAGGAGGCCACGTTGAGCTGGCCTTGGGCGTCGCGGCTGAGTTGTGCGGCGGGCGCTTGCAGGCGCAGGCGGCCGATGTCCACCTGCCGGCGCGGCAGCTCCACGCGCACGGCCTCCAGCGCCAGCGAGTCCCAGGCGGCCAGGGGCGGCGCGCTGCGGGCGGCCGGGTCCAGCAGCTTCAGGCCGTCCAGCCGGGCTTGGGCGACTTCCACGGTCTGCAGGCCGTCCGGCGTCCAGCGCAGCCGGCCTTGCGTGCCCAGGCGGCCTTCGGCCTGCGGGCGCAGGGCCTGGGCCAGCACGGGGGCCAGCGGGCCCAGCGGCAGGTTTTCCAGCGCGAAGCCCAGCGTGCCGCCTTGGGCGGCGGCCTCGCCTTCGAGCTTCAGCGTAGCGGGCTCGTAGCTGCCCTCCTGCGGACGCAGGCGGGCGCTGGCCTGGAAGGGCGTGGCCTCGCGCAGGGGCCAGTGCACGCCGTGGGCTTGGGCATCGAGCTCCTCGACGCGCCAGGCCAGCTTGAGCGCCTCGTCACGCCAGTGCAGCGTGGCGCCCTTGACGGACAGGTCCTGCAGCGAGACGGCCCAGCCGGCGCCGTCCGCGCCGGCAGCACCGGAGGCGGCGCTCGCCGCCGGCTTGGCGGCTTTGGCAGGTTGAGGAGCCTGGGTCTGGGCCTGCGCCTGGGCCAGCGCGGGCACCACGCGGCCCTGGGCATCGCGCCCGGCATGCACGGCAAGGCCCTCCAGCGTGACGGCGGCCAGGGCCACGCGGCGCTGCAAGGGCTGCGAGGGCTGCACGTCCACGCGCAGCGACTGCCAGGCCAGCGCAGGCGCGTCGCCGGCGGCGGTGAGGGCCACGTCCTCGGCCTTGAGCTGGCCCTGCACGTCCAGTTGCGGCGTGCCGTCGTCGGCCAGTCGAAAGCGCAATTGGAACTGCGTGGCCAGGCGGCCGCGCTGCAGCTTCAGCGGCGCGGGCAGGTAGGGGCTGAATTGGGCGAGGTCGAGCGCGTCAAGGCGCAGCTCCAGGGTGCTGTCGCGGTGGCGCGAGAAGGGCGTGGCGCTGGCGCCGCTGTCGAAGCGGCTGCCGTCGAGCTCGAAGGCCAGGCGCGGCTGCACCTGCGTGTCTACGTCAGCGGGCAGGCTGGAGATAAAGGGCAGCGTGAGCTGCAGCGCGCGCAGCTCGTGGCGCACGCCGCGGGCCTCGTCCTCGAACAGCAGCTCGCCGCGCTCCAGGCGCAGGTTGTGCAGCGCAAAGCGCGGCGGCGGGCCCTCGCTGGGTTGCGCCTGGGGTTGAGGGCTCAACCGCCGCAGGATGTCGTCGAGGTCCGTGCCGCCGTCGGCGCGCTGCTTCACGCGCAACTGCGGCGCGTGCAGCTCCAGGGCACTGAGCACGGGCGCGAGCTTCCACAGCGAGCTGGCCTCCAGGTTGAGCAGCACGCGCTCTATCCTGGCCTGCGGCGGCACGTCGGCCGCGGGTGCGCCGGGGGATGCCGCTGCAGAGGCGCCGGCCAGGCTGACGCCTTCGAGCGCCAGCTCCAGGCTCCAGGGCTTGAAGGTGATGCGCTCCACGCTGAGCGGGCGGCCCAGCAGCTCGCTGCCGCGCTGCTGCAACTGCCACTTCAGCAGGGCTGGCAGGGCCAGCGCGCTCAACAGCCACAGCAGCCCCAGCGCGATCACGGCCAAGGCCCCCCGCCTTGCCGTGCGCTTGTTCAAAAACTTGTTCATCTTTTGCGCCATGCCATGCACCCGGGCTGCGCACAATGCGCGCCGTCCGGGATGAGGAAACAACCAATGAACGAGATTGTGATGCGGCTTGGACTGGAGTCCTGGAAGCCGCTGCTGGGCGCCCTGCTGCTGCCGCCTCTGCCTGCCCTGCTGGTGGTGGTGTTGGGCGGCCTGCTGTGGCGCCGGCGCCTGGGCCTGGCGCTGCTGGGTTTGGGTGTGGCGGCACTGTGGCTGGAAGCCTGCACGGCGGTGGCGGAGCCGGCCAAGCGCTGGCTGCTGCAGCCGCCGCCGGCGCTGGAGGCGGCGGCGCTGAAGGGGCTGGCGTCGGCGGGCACGGCCATCATCGTGCTGGGTGGCGGGCGTGAGGCCTTCGCGCCAGAGTACGGCACGTCCAGCCTCGGCATCTATTCACTGGAGCGGCTGCGCTACGGCCTGTGGCTGTCGCGCGCCAGCGGCCTGGGCGTGGGCTTCAGCGGCGGCGTGGGCCATGCCGGGATGCAGGGCGAGGCGGAAGCCACCATCGCGGCGCGGCTGGCGGCCGAGGAGTTCCGCCACCCGCTGCGCTGGGTGGAGGACGCCTCGCGCGACACGCGCGAGAACGCCGCGCGCAGCGTGGCGCTGCTCAAGCCGCAGGGCATCACCACCATCGTCCTGGTCACGCACGACTGGCACATGCCGCGCGCGCGGCGCGCCTTCGAGCAGGCGGGTGCCGCGGCCGGCATGGCGCTGCGCGTCGTCCCGGCGCCGGTGGGTCTGGCCGGCGACGACAGCCTGCCCCTGCTGCGCTGGCTGCCCAGCGGCGGCGGCTTCACGCTCATGCGCTGGGTGGTGCGCGAACGCATAGGCCTGCTGATGGGCTCGTGAAGGGCTCGTAAAGCCGCCCCAAAAAAAGCGAGCCCCTCCGCGCCGAAGCGCGGAGGGGACGGGCGATTGCCACCGCCGCTGGGGCTCCGGAGGTAGGCGGTCCGGGGCTCCTGTTGCGCAGAAGACTGCGCCACTTGCATGAACCTGCGCCAAGGCAGGCAGGGCAAAGGTAGCGCAGCGCCCTGCCCGCATCAAGCTTGGGGACGGCGGGCGCAGGGGTTTCAAGCGCCCTTGCCGCCAGCCATGAGACGCTCGAAGACTTGGTCCATGCGCGCCTGCACCGCGGGCTCCATGGTGATGGTGCGGCCCCACTCGCGGCTGGTTTCACCCGGCCACTTGTTGGTTGCGTCCAGCCCCATCTTGCCGCCCAGGCCGCTCACGGGTGAGGCGAAATCGAGGTAGTCGATGGGCGTGTCCGACACCAGCGTGGTGTCGCGCACAGGGTCCATGCGCGTGGTGATGGCCCAAATCACGTCGCGCCAGTCACGGATGTTCACGTCCTCGTCCGTCACCACGATGAACTTGGTGTACATGAACTGGCGCAGGAAGCTCCACAGGCCGAACATCAGCCGCTTGGCGTGGCCCGGGTAGGCCTTGCGCATGGAGATGACGGCCATGCGGTAGCTGCAGCCTTCCGGCGGCAGGTAGAAGTCCACGATCTCCGGGAACTGCTTCTGCAGGATGGGGACGAACACTTCGTTGAGCGCCACGCCTAGCACCGCGGGCTCGTCCGGTGGCTTGCCGGTGTAGGTGGAGTGGTACACCGGGTCGCGCCGCTGCGTGAGGCGATCGACGCGGAACACCGGGAACCAGTCCTGCTCGTTGTAGTAGCCGGTGTGGTCGCCAAAGGGGCCTTCGAGCGCGTGCAGGTAGCCGCCGCGCTCCTTGAGCGGCACGCCGTCCTCGCTCACGCCTTCGTAGCCGGGCGCAGCCACGGGGATGTGGCCTTCCAGCACGATCTCGGCACTGGCCGGCGCCTGCAGCTTCTGAGGGCCCTCGCCCACCGAGGTGTCGGCCAGCTCCGTGCGGCTGCCGCGCAGCAGGCCGGCGAACTGGTACTCCGACAGCGAATCCGGCACCGGCGTGACCGCGCCCAACAGCGTGGCCGGATCGGCCCCCAGCGCCACGGCGATGGGAAACGGCTGGCCCGGGTTGGCGCGCGCGAACTCGCGGAAGTCCAGCGCGCCGCCGCGGTGCGCCAGCCAGCGCATGATCAGCTCGCGCCGGCCGATGAGCTGCTGGCGGTAGATGCCCAGGTTCTGCCGCGTGCGCGGCTGCGCCACGGACTGCGGGCCGCGCGTGATCACCAGGCCCCAGGTCAGCAGCGGGCCGGCATCGCCGGGCCAGCACAGTTGAATGGGCAACCGGTGCAGGTTCACCTCGTCGCCCTGAAGCACCTGCTGCTGGCAGGCGGGCGAGGAAACGCGCGCGGGCTTCATGTCCCACAGCGCCTTGCCCATTTGCAGCAGCCGCCCGGCATCCTTCAAGCCGCGCGGGGGCTCGGGCTCCTTGAGGCTGGCCAGCAGGCGGCCGATGTCGCGCAGCTCCGAGGTGTCCTGCGCGCCCATGCCCAGCGCCACGCGGCGCGGGGTGCCGAACAGGTTGGCCAGCACCGGCATGTCGTGGCCCGTGGGCTTCTCGAACCACAGCGCCGGGCCGCCGGCCTGCAGCACGCGGTCGCTCAGGGCCGTCATTTCAAGCTTTGGTGACACTGGCTCGCTGATGCGCCGCAGCTCGCCAAGTCGTTCAAGTTGCACGACAAAGTCCCGCAGGTCGCGGTATTTCATTACCAATAGCTATGTAGAGTGGATTTGATATTCTTGACCGGTTATTTGAACCCTTCCTAGAATGGGTTCACCTGGCGTAGACCAGGGTTGATCCGATCCCTCAACAGGGTACCGCTGCCTTGCAGCCCGTCGCGTCGGGGACGCTGCGGAAAGGGTCCGATTCATGCGGGCCTGCTGCCGAACCATTATCGCCGCCGCCTTGCGTGGCACTTTCAACGCTTCCCGAGGGAGGCGCTGGATTGCCGCGCCGGTGGACGAAAGGAGAGCAATGACAGCGTTTGTCATGGTGCGCGCGGTGCGCGCTTCAGTCGCGGTCTTTGTGCGCGACGTCGTTGCCGGCCTGTTCCAGGTCAGCCACAACACGCTGGCCCTGGTGGGCCTCACCGTCGTGGCATTGCTGGCCTTTGCCGGAAGCCATGCCGATCTGCGCCATCAGGCCGAGCGTGCGGCCTTCGGATGGCTGCAATCCCGCTACGAGGCCCGCGCCGAGCGCGAAGGCAACATGCTCGTGGCCTTGTCGGACCCGCAAGGCGTGGCCCGCGCCACGGCGGCGGACCCGCGCGAGCTCGACCGCCAGCAGGCTGCCGTCGCCAAATGGCTCTCGCGCCGCTACCGCGTGGCACCGGAGCCCATCAGCCGCTTGGTGCAGGAAGCGTGGCAGGTCGGCCAGCGCGCGGGGCTGGAGCCCACGCTCATCCTGGCCATCATGGCCGTGGAGTCCAGCTTCAACCCGTTCGCCCAAAGCGCCGTCGGCGCCCAGGGGCTGATGCAGGTGATGACGCGTGTGCACGACGACAAGTACGAGCGCTTCGGCGGCACGCTTGCGGCCTTCGACCCGGTCACCAACCTGCGCGTGGGCGTGCAGGTGCTCAAGGAATGCATTCAGCGCGCCGGTGGCCTGGAAGCCGGGCTGCGCTACTACGTCGGAGCGGCCAACCTGGACGAGGACGGCGGCTACGCCGTGAAGGTGCTGGCTGAGCAGGGCTACCTGCGCCAAGTGGCCAATGGCCGCGGCGTGCCCACCAACGCGCCCATGCCCGCGATTCAGCCGCGCTCCGCACCTGTGGCCGCTGCCGAGCCGGACACGCAGGCCGTCGCCGTGCGCTGAAACCGCTTCGCCTCTCCCCGCCACACGACGGCGGTCCGGCTGCAACGGCAGCCCGGCCGCCGTTTCTCATTGGGCAGCGCCGGACATCGCAAGCCAAGCGCTCCTCGCACGTCATGGCGACGCACGGCCTTTTCGTGCACCCCGAAAGCAAAGAGCCCCTGACGAGATCACCCGTCAGGGGCTTGCGATTGGTAGGCGCGATTGGACTCGAACCAACGACCCCCACCATGTCAAGGTGGTGCTCTAACCAGCTGAGCTACGCGCCTGTTGTCTTCGCTTGAAAGCGTCTGCTTGCTTGCGAAGAACGCCATTCTAGCAGCAGTTTTTTCAGTTGCGCAAGCGGTTCTCTCGAAAAATTTGAAGAAAGTGCTGCGCGGGCTTTTAGACGGTCATTTGCCCTGGCGCCACGGGCCTTGGCGCCAGCCCATGAGGCGGGCAAAACGCCGCCATGGCGCCCTGCCCCGGCAGCGCATCAGCGCCGCGCCGCACGCCTCACGCCGCCTATGCGCTGCACCTGGCCCAGCACCTGCGACAGCCGCGCCGCGTCATGGACCTCGATGGTGAAGTTCATGCGCGTGCTGCCGCCGTGCGCGTCCTTCACGGACTGCATCTTCATGTCCGTGACCTTCATCTTCTCCTTGGCAAAGAGCTCGGAGATGTCGCGCAGCAGTCCGGGGCGGTCGGCGGCCTCGACGGTCACGTCCACGGGATAGAGCGCGTCCCGGTCGCTGCGCGGCCGTCCCCAGGTGACGGGAATGACGCGCTCCGGCGACTGCTGCGCCGCGTGGCGGAAGTTGGTGCAGTCCACGCGGTGCACGGCCACGCCCTTGCCACGGGTGACGAAGCCGCCTATGGCATCCGGCGGCGCCGGGCGGCAGCAGCGCGCCAGGCTGGTGAGCAGCGATTCCACGCCCACCACCAGGATGCCCCCGCGCGGCCCACCCTCCGGCGCCGTGGCACGCTTGGTGACCAGCTCGTCCAGCGGCGGCGCGGGCTCGGCCGGGCGCAGCAGCTGCTCGATGTTGCGCAGGGAGTACTCGTCCTTGCCGACCACCTCGAAGAGTGCGTCCGCGCTCTTGAAGCCCAGCCGTGCGGCCAGGTCGTCGAGCTTGAGCGCCGTGCGCCCTTCTCGCTGCAGCAGCTTTTCCACCGCCTCGCGGCCGCGCGCGATGGTGTCGCGCTGCGCCAGTGCGTTGAACCAGGCGCGCACCTTGGAGCGTGCCCGCGCGCTGGCCAGATAGCCCAGCTCGGGGTTGAGCCAGTCCAGCGATGGTCCGCCCTCCTTGCAGGTGTTGACCTCCACCGTCTGTCCGCTGCGCAGCGGCGTGTTCAGCGGCACCAGCGCACCGTCCACGCGGGCACCGCGGCAACGGTGGCCCAAGTCGGTGTGCACGTTGTAGGCGAAGTCCACGGGCGTGGCGCCGGCGGGCAGTTCCACCACCGTGGCCTGCGGCGTGAAGACGTAGATGCGGTCGTCGAAGGCGGCGTTGTCGCCGCCTTGCACGTAGTCGCGCTCCCATTCGAGCAGCTGGCGCAGCACGGCCTTGCGGGCCTCGGCCACGCGCTCCTCGAAAGCGCCCGCGGCGCTCACGCCGGCATAGCCGCGCGCGCCCGCCTCCTTGTAGGCCCAATGCGCGGCCACGCCGTACTCGGCGTGCTCGTGCATGGGACGGGTGCGGATCTGCACTTCCACCGGACGGTCCTCGTCGTCCAGCACCACGGTGTGCAGCGACTGGTAGCCGTTGGGCTTTGGCTTGGCGATGTAGTCGTCGAACTCGCCTTCCAGCGGCCGGTAGCGCTCGTGCACACGCGCCAGCGCCGCATAGCACTGCGGCACGTCCTCGACGATGACGCGCAGCGCCCGCAGGTCCAACACGCGCTCGAAGCCGAGGCGCTTGCCCTGCATCTTCTTGTAGATGCTGTAGATGTGCTTGGGCCGCCCCTGCACGGTGGCCTGAATGCCCACCTCGGCCAGCTCCTGCGCCAGCTCGGCCCGGAAACGCTCCACGCCCTGCTCGCGCTCGCTGCGCTTTTCGTGCAGCAGCGTGGCGATGCGCTTGTATTCCTGCGGCTGCAGGAAACGGAAGGACAGGTCTTCGAGCTCCCACTTGATCTGCCAGATGCCCAGCCGGTTGGCCAGCGGCGCAAAGACGTGCTGCGACTCCAGCGCCAGGTCCTGCGGACAGGGCAGCTTGCTCGCGGCGTACCAGCGCAGCGTCTGCAGACGCGAGGCCAGGCGCAGCAGCACCACGCGCAGGTCGCGCGAGAAGGCCAGCAGCATCTTGCGTACGCGCTCGGTCTGCTGCGCGCGCGCGGGCTCCTCGACGCGGGCCTGGCGCGCCGCGCGCTGTATCTGCACCAGTTGCCGCGTGTGGCTCACCAGGCTGGCGTAGGACTCGCCAAACGCCTTGGCGACCACCTCCTCGGGCTTTTGCAGGAAGTCCCCGGCGTAGACCAGGTAGGCCGCGGCCTGCATGGCCGGCGCCGCGCCGATGCTGCGCAGCACAGCGCAGACGCCGTCGGCGTGGGCGAGTGCGTCCTCGCCGGTGTCGAGCTCGCGCTGCCACAGCAGCGGCTCGGCAAAGGCCCGCGCGCGCTGCAGGGCGAGCAAGCCGGCATCCTCGGGAGAAAGAGCGCCTTCGCCTGGGGAAGAAGGCAGCTCGGCCAGTTCAACGATGGTGGCGGGCCGTGCGGTGACCCATTCGGATTGCAGGCTTCTCATGGCGACAACAAGAACTCCCTCACCGCCTGCACCTGATCAGGTTGCACCAGCATGGGCGCATGGCCCACGCCTTCGAACTCCACCACGCGCGCGCGCGGGCCGCGCTGCGTCATGGCCTGCGCGGTTTCGCGCGACAGCAAGTCGGACTGCGCGCCGCGCAGCAGCAGCACCTGGCAGCGCAGCGCGTCGTAGGCCTGCCACAGCGCGGCGCTGCCGGCCTGGGCCACTGCGGGCGTGAGCTGTTTGAAAACGTCGGCAATGCGCAGGTCGTAGTGCAGCGTGACGCCTTCGCCGTCGGGGCGCAGTTGCGGGCGGCAAATCTCCATCCACTGCTCGTCCGTGTGCGGGCCGAAGCTCTCGGAGATGTCGTGCAGGAAGGCCGCGGCCTCCTGCTCGTTGGCCCAGTGGCGCGGCACGCCCACGTAGTCGGCAATGCGCTGCAGGCCCTCGCCTTCAATGGTCGGACCAACGTCGTTGAGCACCATGCGGCGCAGCGGCGCGTTGGCCAGCGCACCCAGGCTCAGGCCTATGAGCCCGCCCATGGACGTACCGACCCAGTCCACCTCGCGCGCGTTCAGCCGCGCCAGCAGGTTGACCATGTCCGACACGTAGAACGGCACGTTGTAGCCGGTGGGGTCGTGCAGCCAGTCGGAGTGCCCGCGGCCGAGCACGTCCGGGCAGACCACGCGGTATTCGTTGCTCATGGCACGAGCCAGCGTGGAGAAGTCGCGCCCCTGGCGCGTGAGGCCGTGCACGCAAATGAGCACGCGGTCGTTGGCCGGATCACCCCATTCCCAGCACGCCATGCGGTACATGGCGCCAGGGCGCAGGCACGGGACGTGAATCAGCCTCGGCGAATCGTTCATGATGGCTCCCGTTTGTCTTTGGACCATCGTATCAACCTAAGGAGGCCATTCATGCTCAAGGCAAAGACCGCGCTCGTCACCGGATCCACCAGCGGCATCGGGCTGGGCATCGCCAAATGCCTCGCGCGCCAGGGCGCCAACATCATGCTCAACGGCTTCGGCGACAGCGAAGCGGCGCTGGCCGAGGTGCGCGAACTGGGCGTGCGCGTGGCCTACCACGGCGCCGACATGAGCAAGCCCGCGGAGATCGAACAGATGATGCAAGCCGCCGAAGCCGAGTTCGGCGCGGTGGACATCCTGGTCAACAACGCCGGCATCCAGCACGTGGCGGCGGTGGAGGATTTCCCGGCCGAGAAGTGGGACGCCATCATCGCCATCAACCTCAGCTCGGCTTTCCACACCACGCGGCTGGCGCTGCCGGGCATGAAGCAGCGCGGCTGGGGCCGCATCATCAACCTCGCCTCCGTGCACGGCCTGGTGGCCTCGGCGCAGAAGTCGGCCTACGTCGCGGCCAAGCACGGCCTGGTGGGCTTCACCAAGAGCGTGGCGCTGGAGACGGCCACCACGCCCGTGACCGTCAACGCCATCTGCCCGGGCTGGGTGCTCACGCCGCTGGTGGAAAAACAGGTGCAGGCCCGCGCACAGGCCGACGGCATCGAGCTCGAAGAAGCCAAGCGCCGGCTGCTCGGCGACAAGCAGCCTTCCATGCAGTTCACCACGGCCGAGCAGTTGGGCGAACTGGCGGTGTTCCTGTGCTCCAGCGCGGCCGACAACATCCGCGGCGCGGCCTTCAACGTGGACGGCGGCTGGGTCGCCCAATAAGAAAGAGAAAGTCCGCTGCGGCGCGGGCCCTCTATTTATTAATTAGAGGGCCGTGCGGCTCATTCCATCTGGACGGAGCCGCTGATCGTGGCCGTCACCTGCCCACGGCCGGGCTCCACGGGCAGCGACTCGTCGGCCGGTGCCGCCATCGCCTTGGCTCGCATGAGCACCGGCATGCCCACGGGCGGCGTATCGGTCTGCACCTGCACCTCGCGCAGGCTCCAGCGGCTGAAGCCGAACTGTCGCGTGATCTCGCCGGCGCGGCCCTTGTAGCGCTCGATGGCGCGCGCGCCGACCTCGGATTCGACCTGCTCCCGGGCCTCCCGAGACAAGGAATAAGCCACCCGGGCGATACTCATGCTGTTGATGCGAGGGACGAGCTGCGAAATCGCCCCCATGTCTCGGCCCTCGACCAGCAACTCCGTGCTGCCCTGCCAACCGCCTATGGCGCCCTTGGCGGTATAGCGCGGATACACCGACAGGTTGCCTGCCCGCACTTCCACCTGCCCCGGCTTGGCCACCTTGCGAGCTTCCACCAGCGCCGCATCCAGCGCTTGGCGCAGTGCCGACTGCACCGCGCCGGCGTCCGCGCCTTCGCGCGTGGTGCTGAAGGCCAGCGTCAGCCAGTCATTGGGTACGTCCATGCTGGCGCTGGCGCTCAGCTGAACCACGCGCTGTGGCGGCGCCGGCAGGGTTTGCGCCTGTACGGCGCCCAGCCACGCGGCCAGCGCCAAACAGGGCACGAAGGTGAAAGCTCTCATGGGAACACTCCAAAAAGGGGGGGTGCGGGCCGCGAACACGGGTCACCGAGAGACACTCTGTAACGCTTTAAGCGCCAGTCCGGATGCCGAAAGAGATGTAACAGAGGTGCCGATCGCGCCAGAACCATCTTGCCAACATGTTCACAATGCCGCCGTTACAAATAGGGAGCTCGCTATGAACACCCCTGCAAATCCCCGCCCCGACCGCGTTGTCGTCGTTGACGACGACGCCCGCATCCGCGACCTGCTGCGCCGCTACCTGACGCAGGAGGGCTTCGAAGTGCTCTTGGCCGAAGACGCCAAGGCGCTCAACCGCGTGCTCACGCGGGAAACCATTGACCTGATCGTCCTGGACCTGATGCTCCCGGGCGAGGACGGCCTGTCGATCTGCCGCCGCCTGCGCGCGGCCAACGACTCCACGCCCATCATCATGCTCACCGCCAAGGTGGAGGACGTGGACCGCATCGTGGGCCTGGAAGTCGGCGCCGACGACTACCTGCCCAAGCCCTTCAACCCGCGCGAGCTGCTGGCGCGCATCCACGCCGTGCTGCGCCGCCGCCCCGCGCTGGAGGCGCCGGGTGCGCCGTCCAAGGAGCCGCAGGTCGTGAACTTCGGCCCCTTCGAGTTCGACCTGTCGCTGCGCCGCCTGACCAAGGACGGCGAGCAGATGGCGCTGACCACGGGCGAGTTCTCCATGCTCAAGGCCCTGGTGCGCCACCCGCGCCAGCCGCTGTCGCGCGACAAGCTCGCGCAACTGGCGCGCGGCCGCGAGTTCGAGCCCTTCGACCGCAGCCTGGACGTGCAGATCTCGCGCCTGCGCAAGATGATCGAGCCCGACCCCGCGCAGCCGCGCTACATCCAGACGGTGTGGGGCGTGGGCTACGTGTTCGTACCCGATGGCGCAAGCTGAGATCGGCGTGCCTACGCCCACGGGCGAGGACGACGCCACGCGGCAGTCTCCCGCACCCGGCAAGCTGCGCGGCCTGCGCCGACGGCTGCGCCGGCTGCTGCCGCGCAAGGCCAACAGCCGGCCGCGGCAGTCGCTGGCGCTGAGCCTGTTCTGGCGCACCTTCTTCCTGCTCGCCCTGCTCCTGGGCGGCGGCATCTTCGCGTGGGTGCAGACGCTGCGCGCGCTGGAGCTGGAGCCGCGCGCGGTGCAGTCCGCGCAGCAGATCGCCAGCCTGGTCAACCTCTCGCGCGCGGCGCTGCGCTTCTCGGACAGCATCCACCGCGTCTCCGTCGTCAAGACGATGAGCGAGGAGGAAGCCGTCAAGGTGCTGCCGCGCGAGCCCGGCCACCGCTGGGAGCCCTTCGAGACCGACCGCTTCACGCGCCGCATAGGCCGCGAGCTGCGCGCACGGCTGGACGAGGACACCATCCTCGCCCGCAGCGTCAACGGCGTGGACGGCCTGTGGGTGGGCTTCACCATCGAGCGCGACGCCTACTGGCTGCAGGCCGAGGCCACGCGCGTGTACCCGCTCACCAGCGGCACCTGGTTCGTCTGGGTGGGCATCGCGCTCATCGCCACGCTGCTGGGCTCCGCGGCGATCGCCCGGCTGATCAACCAGCCGCTGCGCGACCTCTCGTTTGCCGCCAGCCGCATCCGCGAGGGCGAGTACGAATCGCAGCTCGACGAGAACACCCTCACCAGCGAGATCCGCGAGGTGAACATGGGGTTCAACCGCATGGCGCGCGAGCTGGCCAAGGTGGAGGAGGACCGCGCCGTGATGCTGGCCGGCATCTCGCATGACCTGCGCACGCCGCTGGCACGGCTGCGGCTGGAGGCCGAGATGAGCGTGCAGGACGAGGAAGCCCGCCGCAACATGGCCATGGACATCGACCAGCTCGACGCCATCATCGACAAGTTCATGGACTACGCCCGCCCGGGCGACGCGCCGCTGGTGCCCGTGAACCTGTCGGCGCTGATCGAACGCGAGGCCTCGGCCTTCCGCGATCCGACGCAGATCCGCATCAGTGCCCGCATCGCCATAGACCTGATGGTGCTGGCCGACGACACGGAGCTGGGCCGCGTCTTCGCCAACCTGTTCGAGAACGCCCGCCGCTACGGCCGCACCGAGAGCAGCGGCCCCGCGCTGGTGCTGGTGAGCTACACGCGCAGCGGCCCCTGGGTGGTGGTGAGCGTGCGCGACCACGGCCCTGGCGTGCCCCCGGCACGCCTGGCGCAACTGACCACGCCCTTCTACCGCGGCGACACCGCCCGCACCGCGGCCACGGGCGCGGGGCTGGGCCTGGCCATCGTCGACAAGTCGCTGCAGCGCATGGGCGGCCGGCTGGAGCTGGCCAACGCGCCGGACGGCGGGCTGGTCGCCCACGTGAGGCTCAAGCGGGCGCCGTGAGGGGACGCGGGCGCCCGTAGCCCGCGTCTGCTCAGCCGGCGGCCGTGCCCCGGCACAGCAGGCACACCGCCCGCGCCTCCATCGCCCGCTTCTCGCCCACGGGCCCCAGCTTCTCGGCCGTCTTGGCCTTCACGTTCACCTGCTCCGGCGCCACGCCCAGCACCTGCGCGATGCGCTCGCGCATGGCCGGGATGTGCGGCGCGAGCTTGGGCGCCTGCGCCACGATGGTGGAGTCCACGTTCACCACCTCCCAGCCCGCCGCGCGCACGCGGCGCATGGCCTCGGCCAGCAGCACGGCGGAGT
Source organism: Azohydromonas lata (assembly GCF_034427735.1). Taxonomy (NCBI): domain Bacteria; kingdom Pseudomonadati; phylum Pseudomonadota; class Betaproteobacteria; order Burkholderiales; family Sphaerotilaceae; genus Azohydromonas; species Azohydromonas lata. The sequence continues at coordinate 30,319 of NZ_JAXOJX010000047.1, read as the reverse complement.
CGGCGCCCTTGAAGGCCGCGTCCGTGTCCGGGAAGTGGCGGCCGATGTCGCCCAAGCCCGCCGCGCCCAGGAGCGCGTCGGTGAGCGCGTGCAGCAGCGCATCCGCGTCCGAATGGCCCAGCAGCCCGTGGGTGTGCGGGATGGCCACCCCGCCCAGCACCAGCGGCCGCCCTTCCACGAGCTGATGCACGTCCCAGCCCTCGCCGATGCGCAGCGCCGGGATCACGTCGCGCTCCCTTGGGACGAAGACGGGTTGGACGCGGGAACCATGAGCAGCCTTTCCGCCAGGCTGAAATCGCCGGGCCAGGTCAGTTTGAAATTTTCCAGGGAGCCGGGCACCAGCCGCGGGCGCAGGCCCAGGGCTTCGACCGCGCTGGACTCGTCGGTGACGGCGTCGCCCGCCTCGCGCAGCGCGCGCCGCAGCAGGCCGATGCGGAACATCTGCGGCGTCTGCGCCGCCCATTTGCCATTGCGGTCCACCGTGGCCGCCACGCAGCCGCCCTCGGCCTGCTTGAGCGTATCGGCCACCGGCAGCGCCAGCAGCCCGCCCACGGCGTCGTGCTCGCAGGCCTCGATGAGCTGCGTCACCCACTCGGGGCGGATCAGGCAGCGCGCCGCGTCGTGCACCAGCACCCAGTCATCCTCGGCGGCGCCGCGCTCCAGCAGCACTTCCAGCCCGGCCGTGACGGTGGCCGCGCGCGTGGCGCCGCCGCGGCGGGCCGTCCACAGCCGCGCTTCGGCGCCAGCGTTGGGCAAAGCGGCGTCGAACAGCGTGTCGTCCGGCGACAGGACGACCAGCGTGGCCTGCAGCCGCGGCACGCGCCCAAGGGCGGCCAGGGTGTGGGCCACCAGCGGACGGCCCGCCAGTGGAACGTACTGCTTTGGGCGGTCGGCTCCGGCACGGCTGCCGGTTCCGGCGCAAGGGACCAGCGCGTAGCAGCGTGGCACAGGCCCATGAACGAGGGTGGTCATCGGAGCCGGATTCTAGAATTTGGCCTCCGCCCTCCCTGGGCGTGCCTCCTGCTGCAAGCCTCCTCACGATGCAACTGCCCGCCATCGCCCCCGGCAAACGATTCACCTTGCCGCGCCCGCCGGGCTCGGCCGACGCGCTGCTGCTGGCCCGCGACGCCCGCCGCCACGCCGACGCCAAGCGCCTCACGGCCATCGTGACCGCCGACCCCGCCGACGCCCCGCGCCTGGCCGACGAGCTCGCCTTCTTCGAGCCCGACCTTCGCGTGGCCGTCTTCCCCGACTGGGAAACGCTGCCCTACGACAGCTTCAGCCCGCACCAGGACCTGATCTCCGAGCGCCTGGCCACGCTGTGGCGCGTGCTGCAGAAAGACGTGGACGTCGTCCTGCTGCCCGCCACCACGGCGCTTGCGCGCCTGGCGCCGCCGAGCTTCCTGGCCGCCTACACCTTCCACTTCCAGCAAAAGCAACAGCTCGACGAGGCCTCGCTCAAGGCGCAACTGACGCTGGCCGGTTACACGCACGTGAGCCAGGTCGTCTCGCCCGGCGAGTACGCCGTGCGCGGCGGATTGATAGACCTCTACCCCATGGGCTCGGCCGTGCCCTACCGCGTGGACCTGTTCGGCGACGAGGTGGATTCCATCCGCACCTTCGACCCCGACAGCCAGCGCAGCCTCTACCCCGTGCCGGAAGTGCGGCTGCTGCCCGGGCGCGAGTTCCCCATGGACGAGGCCTCGCGCACGGCCTTCCGCGCCCGCTGGCGCGAGCGCATGGAAGGCGACCCGACCCGCTCGCGCATCTACAAGGACATGGCTGCGGGCGTGGCCAGCGCGGGCATCGAGTACTGGCTGCCCCTCTTCTTCGACGAGGTCGCCGACATCTTCGAATACCTGGGCGACGCCGCTGCCGTGGTGCTGCACGGCGAGGTGGACGAGGCGCTGCAGCGCTTCTGGACCGACACGCGCGAGCGCCACCGCTTCCTGCAGCACGACGCCGAACGCCCGCTGCTGCCCCCGGAAGCCCTCTTCCTGCGCGTCGACGATTTCTATGCCCGCGCCAACACCCACGCCACGCTGTCGCTGCGCGGCGCGGGCGAGCTGGAGTGGGCGCGGCCCGCGCCGGACGTGAGCGTGGACCGCGGCGCCACGGAACCCCTGGCCCGGCTGGAAGCCCACCTGCGCGACACCGCCGCGCGCGTGCTGCTGGTGGCGGAGAGCGAAGGCCGCCGCGAAAGCCTGCTGGACCTGCTGCGCGACCACCGCATCGACGTGCCCAGCGTCGCCACGCTGGCCGAATTCCTCGCCAGCGACGAGAAGGTCGCCATCACCGCCGCGCCGCTGGCCGCCGGTTTCACCTGGAGCGAGCCGGCCGACCAGCGCCTGCTGGAGTTCCTGACCGAAACCGAGCTGTTCGCCGCCGCGGGCGGCGGCGCGCGGCGGCGGCGCAAGCAGGAGCAGGTCAGCAACGTCGATGCGCTGATCAAGGATTTGTCCGAGCTGAAGGTCGGCGACCCCGTGGTGCATGCCAATCACGGCATCGGCCGCTACCAGGGCCTCTTGAACATCGACCTGGGCGACGGCCCCTCGGAGTTCCTGCACCTGGAGTACGCCGACAAGGCCACGCTGTACGTGCCCGTGTCGCAGTTGCAGCTCATCAGCCGCTACACCGGCGTGAGCCCCGACGAGGCGCCGCTGCACAAGCTGGGCTCCAACCAGTGGGACAAGGCCAGGCGCAAGGCCGCCGAGCAGGTGCGCGACACCGCGGCCGAGCTGCTCAACCTCTACGCCCACCGCGCCGCGCGCGAGGGCCACGCCTTCCGCTTCTCGCCGCACGACTACGAGGCGTTTGCCGCCAGCTTCGGCTTCGAGGAAACGCCGGACCAGCGCGCCGCCATCCATGCCGTCATCCAGGACCTGATTTCGCCAAAGCCCATGGACCGGCTGGTGTGCGGCGACGTGGGCTTCGGCAAGACGGAGGTGGCGCTGCGCGCCGCGTTCGTCGCCGTCACCGGCGGCAAGCAGGTGGCCCTGCTGGCGCCCACCACGCTGCTGGCCGAGCAGCACTACCAGAACATCAGCGACCGTTTCGGCAAGTGGCCGGTGCGCGTGGCGGAGATGAGCCGCTTCCGCTCGGCCAAGGAGATCAAGGCCGCCATGGCCGGGCTGGCCGACGGCACGATAGACATCGTCATCGGCACCCACAAGCTGCTGAGCTCGGACGTGAAGTTCAAGCGCCTGGGCCTGCTGATCATCGACGAGGAGCACCGCTTCGGCGTGCGCCACAAGGAGGCGATGAAGGCCATGCGCGCCGAGGTGGACGTGCTCACCCTCACCGCCACGCCCATCCCGCGCACGCTGGGCATGGCGCTCGAAGGCCTGCGCGACCTCTCGGTGATCGCCACCGCGCCGCAGCGGCGGCTGGCCATCAAGACCTTCGTGAGGAGCGAGAACCAGGGCGTGATCCGCGAGGCGGTGCTGCGCGAATTGAAGCGCGGCGGGCAGGTGTACTTCCTGCACAACGAGGTCGAGACCATCGAGGCGCGCCGGGCCAAGCTGGCCGAGCTGCTGCCGGAGGCGCGCATTGCCGTGGCACACGGCCAGATGCCGGAGCGCGAGCTGGAGCGCGTGATGCGCGACTTCGTGGCCCAGCGCCACAACCTGCTGCTGTGCTCGACCATCATCGAGACCGGCATCGACGTGCCCAGCGCCAACACCATCGTCATCAGCCGCGCCGACAAGTTCGGTTTGGCGCAGTTGCACCAGTTGCGCGGCCGCGTGGGCCGCAGCCACCACCAGGCCTACGCCTACTTGCTGGTGCCGGACGTGGAAGGGCTCACCAAGCAGGCCGGCCAGCGGCTGGAGGCCATCCAGGCCATGGAGGAGCTGGGCAGCGGCTTCTACCTCGCCATGCACGACCTGGAGATTCGCGGCGCGGGCGAGGTGCTGGGCGAGAACCAGAGCGGGAACATGCAGGAGGTGGGCTTCCAGCTCTACAACGACATGCTCTCCGAGGCCGTGAAGGCGCTCAAGGCCGGGCGCGAGCCGGATCTGCTCAGCCCCTTCGGCGCCACCACCGAGATCAACTTGCACGCCCCGGCGCTGCTGCCCGACAGCTACTGCGGCGACGTGCACGTGCGCCTGAACCTGTACAAGCGGCTGGCCTGCGCCGAGCGCGGCGACGAGATCGACAAGCTGCTGGAGGAGGTGACGGACCGCTTCGGCAAGCTGCCCTCGCAAGGCCAGACCCTGTTCGACACGCACCGGCTGCGCGTGCTGGCCAAGCCCTATGGGGTGCTCAAGATCGATGCGGCGCCGGCGGCCATGGTGATCACGTTCCGGCCCAACGCGCCGGTGGACCCGATGCGCATCATCGAGCTGGTGCAGAAGAACCGGCACATCAAGCTGGCGGGCAACGACAAGCTGCGCATAGAGCGCAGCACGCCGGAGCCACGCGACCGCGCGCAGTTCATACGCGACGTGCTGAGGTCGCTGGGGACGCCGGTGAAGGAGGAGGCGTGAGGCCAGAAACCGGGGGCCGAGCCGCCCCGGATAATCACGGGTTTTGCCGCTGAACCGTCCCGCCCATGTCCACCGCCCCCGCCATCGCCTTTGCCCCCGGCCTGACCCTTCGCGGCTTCACGCCGCCGCTGCGCCTGGGGGACTTCGGCCTCATCGCCTTCGACATGGACTCGACCCTCATCAACATCGAGTGCATTGACGAAGTCGCCGACGCCGCCGGGCGCAAGGCCGAGGTGGCGGCCATCACCGAAGCGTCCATGCGCGGCGAGATCACCGACTTCAAGGAAAGCCTGCGCCGGCGCGTCGCCATGCTCCAGGGCGTGCCGGAGCAGTTCCTGCACGAGGTGTTCGAGCAGCGCCTGAAACCCAACCCCGGCGCCAAGGCCCTCATAGACGCCTGCCGCGCCGCCGGCCTCAAGACGCTGCTGGTCTCCGGCGGTTTCACCTTCTTCGCCGAACGCGTCTGCCAGGTCCTGGGCATCGACTACGCCCGCTCCAACGTGCTGGAGATCGTGGACGGCCACCTCACCGGCCGCCTGGTGGACCAGGACTGGGGCGACATCTGCGACGGCGCCGAGAAGCGCCGCATGCTGCTGGCCACCTGCGAACAGCTCGGCCTGCGCCCCGAGCAGGCCATCGCCATGGGCGACGGCGCCAACGACCTGCCGATGATGGGCGCCGCGGGCCTCTCGGTGGCCTACCACGCCAAGCCCAAGGTGCGCGAGCAGGCCATGGTCTCCATCGAGCAAGGCGGCCTGGACCGGCTGCTGGAAGTGCTGCACGCCTGAACACCCCGGCGCCCGTGGCGTGCGCGGCGTGCACGGTGCGGGCGGTCGTTCGGCAGACCGGCGGACTTCTTGAGCCGCTTGCGTCCGCGGCATCGTGAACTTGTTCACGGCGCCGGTACGCAGGCGCTTGCAAGCCGGCCGCAGCGCCACTTTTCCCGGGGGCGGGGATGCACGCCTCGTTACGATGGCCCGCCTTCCCGCCGGCCACCGTGGCGGACGACATCCCTGCCGTACCCCCATGTCCACCGCCGTTTCCCCGGCCACCGAGCACGACACGCCCCTGCACGGGTCCCGGCGCGAGCCGCTGGTGCTGGCCTTTGGCGCGCTGCTCATCGTGGCGCTCACCGTGGCGGCGGCACTCGTGCTGTGGCGCGCCCGCGAGGACAGCCTGGACACCTGGCGGCTGTACATGGAGAACTTCTCCGCCACCGCCGCCGAGCACGCCTCGCAGACTCTGCGCAGCGCCGACTACGCGCTGGGCAGCGTCGTGGACCACGTGCAGTCCCTGGGCGTGGACAGCCCCGAGCGGCTGCGCGAGGTGGCGCGCACCCGGCTCGTGTTCGAGTTCATACGCGAGCGCGCCGCCGAGCTGCCGCTGCTGGACGTGGCCGCCATCGTGGCCCTGGACGGCGAGGTGCTCAATTTCAGCCGCACCTTCCCGGCGCCGGCCATCAACCTGGCCGACCGCGACTACCTCCAGGCCCATCTGTCCGACCCCGCGCTCACCCTCTTCGTCTCCTCGCCGGTGAAGAACCGCGGCACCGGGCGCTGGACTTTCTACCTGGCCCGCAAGATACGCACGCCCGCGGGGCAGACCATTGGGCTGGCGCTGGCGGGCATCCAGTCCAGCTACTTCGAGCGCTTTTACCGCTCCATCAACCTCAGCGAGGACGACACCGCCATCCTGCTGCTGCGCAGCGACGGCACGCTGCTGGCGCGCCACCCGCCGCGCCCGCAGGCGCTGGGCCAGTCCTACCGCGAGGCGCCCTCCATGCGCGCGCTCACGCAGGCGCACGCCGAGGGCCGCAGTGCCGCCACCGTCCAAACCTCGGCGCCGCGCACCATAGACCCCAGCGACACCCTGCCCCGCATGGTCACGGCGCATGGGGTGGAGGGCTTCCCGCTGGCCGTCAGCATCACCACGCGCGAGCAACTGATGCTCGCCCCGTGGCGGCGCACGGCCTGGCTGTGCGCGCTGGGCGTGCTGCTGCTGGACGCCGCCATTGCCGGCATGACGATCAAGCTGTACCTGCTGCTGCGCCGGCGCCACGCCGCGCTGCGGCAACTCGACGCCGCGCGCGCCGCCGCCGAGGCCGCAGCGGCCGAGAAGTCGCGCTTCCTGGCCAACCTCAGCCACGAGGTACGCACGCCGCTGCACGGGCTGCTGGGCATGGCGCAGCGCATGCTGCAGTCGCCGCTGCAGCCGGCGCAGCGCCAGCAGGCGCAGATCATCGAGCGCACCGGGCGGCTGGTGTTGGGCTCCATCGACGAGGTGCTGGACTTCTCCCACGCCGCCGCCGGCCAGCCCGCGCTGGAGCCCGTGCCCGTGGACCTGGCGCGGCTTGGGCGCGACTGCATCGCCCTGTTCGAGCCGCAGGCCCGCCTCAAGGGCGTGGTGCTGCACCTGGACATGGACGATGGCGGCCGCGGCAGCCTGGTCAGCGCCGATCCGTTGCGGCTGAGCCAGGTGGTGAACCTGCTGCTGTCCAACGCCGTGAAGTTCACGTCCGCGGGCGGCGTGACGCTGCGCATCGCCCACACCGGCGCGGGCCTGTGGCGGCTGAGCGTGCATGACACCGGCACTGGCCTGACGCGGCGGCAGCACGAGACCCTGTTCGAGCCCAACGCGCCGGACGGCACCGCGCCCCGGTCCGACGCGGCCCTGGGCGAGCCGCGCAGCACCTTGGGCCTGGCCACGGTGCAGAGCCTGGTGCTGCTGTTGGGTGGCACCGTCCACGCCCGCAGCACGCCGGGCCAGGGCTCGGAGTTCTGGTGCGAATTGCCGCTGGACAGCATGGGACCTGCTCCCGCGCCGGCCCAGCCGGCACCGCCGTTGATGCCGCCTGCCGTGGAAACACGTCAGGGCCAGGCCCAGGACCAGCCCGCCGGGACGGGCGATGGAATTTCCGGGGAGCTCGGCCGCGGAATAGCCATGAAGAAGGATGTTGAAGCGTTGTTGGGCCAGCGCGACGGGATGCGGGTCGTGCAATAAGGGTTGAAAAGCCCTGCCTTGCCCCACAAAACCTTTATCTTCCCCCCGCCTGCACCCCCAACACGCCCACCAGCAATAAGAACAACACCAGCGATACCCCTTTCCAAAACACCACCGGATGCCGCTCCATCAGCGCCGGCCGGCGACGCTTCAAATATTCCGGACTGGGGTGGTGCAACTCATGCACGAATTCCGCCACGTCCGCCTGCCGCTCCTGCGGCTGCGCCTGCAAAGCCTTGCGCAAGGCCTCGTCCACCCAGCCCGCCACATCGCGCCGGGTTTCGGACAGCGGCGCATAACTCAGTTTCCGCTGCGCCGCCCGCGTGCGCGTCTTGGCGACTTCCAGCCCATAAGGCAGCTGGCCGGTGAGCATTTGATAAGCCAGCACCGCCAGCGAAAACAAGTCCGACCGCGCCGTCCCCTCCTCGCCCACGAAATACTCCGGCGCCGCGTACTGCGCCGTGCCCAGGATTTCTTGGCCCTGCCCCGGTGCCCCGTCCATCAAGCCGGCCACGCGCACGGCGCCGAAATCGATGATCTTGGCCGTGCCCGTCGCATCGATGAGTATGTTTTCCGGCCTTAAATCCTGGTGCAGCATTTCCAGCCGGTGAAAGGCCCTTAAACCCTTGGCGATTTGCGACACCAGGCCGCGCACCGCGTCCAGGCCGGGACGGGGGTGGTCGCGCATCCACTGCGCCAGCGTTTGCCCTTCCACATACTCCATGGCCACGGCCAGGTATTGCCGTGGCCGGGTGGCCGGACAGGGTTTCAAGACGTGCACGCTGTGGATGCGGCGGGCAATCCACTCCTCCATGAGAAAACGCTCGCGGTAGGCCGGGTCGGATTGCAGGTCTATGGACGGCGTTTTCAGCGCCACGGATTGGCCGGACGCCTCGTCCACGGCCAGGTAGATATGGCTGCGGCTGCTGGCGTGGATTTCGCGGACGATGCGGTAACCGTCCAGCACCATGCGCGGCTCCAAAAGCGGCGGCGCTGGCAATTCCGCGGCCTGCTGCTGGATATCGCCCGCTTGCGCCGCCGGCAATTGATCGACGCGCACGATCTGCACGGTCAGGTTGTCGGCGCTGCCGGCCCTGAAGGCTTCGGCCGCAATGAGTTTGGACGCCGTGTCCAGATCATCCTGGTGCCTGGCCATCGCACCCAGCATAAATTCCGGCGAAACATGCTCGTACACCCCATCGGTGGCCAGAATAAAAGTATCGCCAGGGGCGATGCTGAAAGTGCGGTAGTCGATTTCCAGCCGGCCGCTGATACCCAGGGCACGGCCCAGATAACTCTCGGCCGAGGACATGCGGACGCGGTGATCCTGCGTCAGCTGCTCCAGCGCTTGGCCCTGCACCTGGTAAATGCGGCAATCGCCCACGTGGAAAATGTGGGCGGTGGTGGACTTGAGCACCAGCGCGCTCAAGGTGCAGACATGGCCGCGGTCCTTGTCATAACGGCCCTGCCCCTGCTGGGTTTGCGAATACAGCCAGGAATTGGCGGCCGTCAAAACCCGCTCCACCGCGGTTTTCACGCTCCAGGCGTCCGAGGTGCAGTAATAGTCCTCCAGCAAACTGCGCACCGCCGACTGGCTGGCCACTTGGCCGAATTCGCTGCTGCTGATGCCGTCGGCAATCGCCACCGCGACGCCCTTGCTGCTCAATTGCGGCTCGCGCGGCAGGCAAATGCCGTGAAAATCCTGGTTGCCGTCCTTGCGGCCCTTGTCCGAATACTGGCCTGTGCTGACCTGAAGCTGTTTTTGTGTGGGCATAAAAAAAACAGCCCCGACCCTGAAAGGGCTGGGGCTGGCAACATGGGGGTGCGTGTTTCTCTTTATTTTAATGTGTGAACATCAGGCCAGCTTGCGCTTGGGAGCGGTCTTGATATGGGTGGCGTACAGGGTCAGGCCGGTGAAGGCCAGGCCGCCGACCAGGTTGCCCAGCACGGTGGGAATCTCGTTCCAGATCAGATAATCCAGCAGCGAGAAGTTGCCGCCCATGAGCAGGCCGGAGGGAAACAGGAACATGTTCACCACGGAATGTTCGAAGGCCATGCCGAAAAACAGCATGATGGGCATCCACATGGCAATCACCTTGCCGCCCACGGTGGTGGAAATCATGGCACCGACCACGCCGGTGGACACCATCCAATTGCACAGCATGCCGCGCACGAAAAGGGTCAGCATGCCGTAGAAACCATATTGCGCATAACCCAGGGTACGGCTTTCACCAATCACGCCAATGGCATGGCCCACCTTGCTGGGCTCGGTCTGGAAACCGTTGGTGAAGACGATGGCCATGAGCACGGCCACGGTCAGCGCGCCCAGGAAATTGCCGAGAAAGACAATTCCCCAGTTTTTCAACACGGCCTGGACGGTGACGCCCGGGCGCTTGTCAATCAGTGCCAGCGGCGTGAGCACGAACACCCCGGTGAGCAGGTCAAAACCCAGCAGGTAGAGCATGCAAAAACCCACGGGGAACAAAATGGCGCCGACGATGGGCATGCCGGTCTGCACCGATACCGTCACCGCGAACACGGCGGCCAGGGCCAGGATGGCACCGGCCATGTAGGCGCGAATCAGCGCGTCGCGCGTGGCCATGTGAATCTTGGATTCACCGGCATCGACCATTTTGGTCACGAATTCAGAAGGGACGAGATAAGCCACGACAATTCCTTTGGCTGGATATTGGTTTTTGCCTGCAGTGTTTTATCTTGGGCTCAGAAGGCGATGCTCACCAGGCCGTCCTGCACGCGTACGGCATAAGCCTTGACGGAGTTTTCCGGCGCCTCCAGGCATTCGCCATTGCTCAAATCGAAATGGTGCTTGTAGATGGGCGAGGCCACGACGATGCGCGCACCCAGGTTACCCACCAGGCCACGCGACAACACGCTGGCCTGGGCATTGGGGTCGAAATTGTCTATGGCATACAGGCGCTGCACGTCGTCCTCGACGCGAAATACCGCCACATGCCTTTCCTGCACCAGGGCGCAAACGCCGGTATTGGGCACGATGTCCTCGACGGCACACACGGGGGTCCAGGTGGTGTTGTCCATGGTTTGAATCCTTGTCCTCAATGTCCTGGTTTCAGGCCGTCTCGTTTTCAACCGCGGTTTCGGAAGCACCTTCCAATTGCGCCTTTTTCTCCTCCACGGTGGCCGGCCGGATTTGCCCGCGCTCCTGGATGAAAATCACGTTGCGGTCGCCCTGCTCGCTGTTGACGAATTGGCGGAAGCGCTTGCGGGTTTCCGGCGTGGTGACGGCGCTCTTCCATTCGCACTGGTAGGTGTTCACCACGTGCTGCATGTCGGCTTCCAATTCGGCGGCAATCCCCAGCTTGTCGTTGACAACGACCTGCTTGAGATAGTCCAGCCCGCCTTCCAGGTTGTCGCGCCACACGCTGGTGCGCTGCAGCCGGTCGGCGGTGCGCACGTAGAACATGAGGAAACGGTCGATGAAGCGGAGCAGATCGGCCTTGGACAAATCCGAGGCCAGCAATTCCGCGTGGCGGGGCTTCATGCCGCCGTTGCCGCAGACGTACAAATTCCAGCCCTTGTCCGTGGCAATCACGCCCACGTCCTTGCCCTGGGCTTCGGCGCATTCCCGCGTGCAGCCGGAAACCCCAAACTTGATTTTGTGCGGCGCGCGCAGGCCCTTGTAGCGATTTTCCAGCTCCACGGCCAGGCCGACGCTGTCGTCCACGCCATAACGGCACCAGGTGGAGCCCACGCAGGATTTCACCGTGCGCAGCGATTTGCCATAGGCGTGGCCGGATTCGAAACCTGCGGCAATCAGCTCTTCCCAGATCAGCGGCAATTGCTCGACGCGGGCACCAAACATGTCCACGCGCTGGCCGCCGGTGATCTTGGTGTAGAGGCCGTATTTCTTGGCGACCTGGCCCACGGCAATCAGTCCGTCCGGCGTGACCTCGCCACCGGCCATGCGCGGCACGACGGAATAGGTGCCATCCTTTTGAATGTTGCCCAGGAAATAGTCGTTGGAATCCTGCAGGCTGGCATGCTCCTTCTTGAGCACGAAATCGTTCCACACCGAGGCCAGGATATTGGCCGCCGTGGGCTTGCAAATGTCGCAGCCCAGCCCCTGGCCGTGCTTGGACAGCAATTCATCGAAGGATTTGATCTTGCCGACCTTGACGATATGGAACAGTTCCTGGCGCGAGTAGGAAAAATGCTCGCACAGGTGGTTGTTGACCGCGACGCCGAGTTTCTTCATCTCGGCCTTCATCACCTGGGTCACCAGCGGCACGCAGCCGCCGCAGGTCATGCCGGCCTTGGTGCAGGCCTTCAATTCGCCGATCGTATTCACGCCACCGGCCACGGCCTGGCACAACTGCGCCTTGGTGACGCTGTTGCAGGAGCAGATTTGCGCGGTATCCGGCAGGGCATCGGCGCCCAGGCCCGGCTTACTCTGCCCGTCCGACTGCGGCAATATCAGGAATTCAGGCGACTCCGGCAAGTCGATGCGATTAAGCATCAGCTGCAGCAGGCTGCCATATTCGCTGGCATCCCCCACCAGCACGGCGCCCAGCAATTGCTTTCCGTCCTCGGAGACCACGAGTTTCTTGTAGACCTTCTTGCGCTCGTCCACGAATTGGTAGGAGCGGCTGCGCGGGGTATTGCCCATGGCGTCGCCAATGCTGGCCACGTCCACGCCCATGAGTTTCAGCTTGGTGCTGAGGTCGGCACCGTTGAAATCCGCCGCCTGTTCGGCCAGGGTTTTGGCCACCACACGGGCCATGTCGTAACCCGGCGCCACCAGGCCGAAAAGCTGGCCGTTCCAGGAGGCGCATTCGCCGATGGCAAACACGTCCGGGTGGCTGGTGCGGCACTGGTTGTCGATCACGATGCCGCCGCGCGGGCCGACTTTCAAACCACACTGGCGGGCCAGGTCGTCGCGGGGGCGGATGCCGGCGGAAAACACGATCATGTCGGTTTCCAGATGCGTACCGTCGGCAAATACCATGCGGTGGCGCGCGGTTTCGCCGGTGACGATTTCCACCGTGTTCTTCTGCAAGTGCACGCCCACGCCCAACTCTTCAATCTTGGTGCGCAGCATGCGGCCGCCGCCCTCGTCCATTTGCACCGCCATCAGACGCGGCGCAAATTCCACGACATGGGTCTGCAATTTCATGTCGCGCAGCGCCTTGGCGCATTCCAGGCCCAGCAAACCGCCGCCCACCACCACACCGCTTTGCGAGCGGCGGCCGCATTCGGCCATCCCTTCCAAATCTTCTATCGTGCGATAAACGAAGCAGTCGGTGCGGTCCTTGCCGGGAATGGGCGGGACGAAGGGGTAAGAGCCGGTGGCGATCACCAGTTTGTCGTAGGTCAGCGTTTCGCCCGTGGAGGCGGTGACCCACTTGTTTTCCAGATCGATGATGGTGGCGCGCGCATTGAGTTTCAGCAGCAGGTTGTCGCGCTCGAAGAAACCTGCAGGCACCAGCGACAAATCGTCGGCCGACTTGCCGGCAAAATACTCGGAGAGGTGCACCCGGTCGTAGGCCGGGCGCGATTCCTCGCTCAACACGGTGACTTCGGCGTGGTGAATGCCGGCGTCGTACAGGCTTTCCAGGAACTTCTGTCCCACCATGCCGTGGCCGATAACGAGGATTTTCATGGGCTTCTCCATGCGGGGGTTTCGAGTGCGCCGGCAAGCCCTGGGCTGCGCCGGCGTCCGGAATGGGGTCAAACAGGAATTCGGGTATCGCCCCCGGCCCGCCTCAATCCGTTGCGCCCATGCGGCGGCTCGACCGGGCTTTGCCGGCTTTCACGGATGAAGAGTGGGTGGGGAGCGTTGCAATGCCTGGCGTCTGCGGTGACTCAGGCAGGCCCACGTCGTTGTGGCCTGGGGGTGTTGAACGCTTTTCGCGCCGCACCCCGGTGCATTGCATTGAGAGTGCTCAACTCTTCGCAAGCCCTGTGCCAGCAAGATTCGCCGGCCGTCCACCGGTGAGTCCCCGGTTTGTGTGCACCAAGGCCGGATACGGCGCACCAAGGCGACGCATGCACACCGCCCCGGCACTGCGCCCGTGCATGCGCAGGGACGGGGCGCGGCGGCCCGCCCGCCTGCCCAGTGCCGGCGCCTTTTTTGGGTTCTTCAGGGATCTGGAGTTTGTTGATGGCCGCGGAAATCGCCGCGCGGAAATGACCGAGCGGACAGCGCGCCGGGATGGACAGTGGGTTTCGTGAATTCCGTCATCACGCGGTGGTGCATGATGTGGAAACCTTCGAAAGCTTGACCTTTGCTAAGCGGGTTGGGCACGGACGCGATTTACTTTCATGACACGCAGATCCCGCCCCTTTTTGACCAGAAGCCTGCACCTGCCCAAACGTGTTTGGGGTTTGGCGCTGATTTATGGCGCGGCCGGCTTTATCCATTTGGTCCACAACGCCGAATACATGGTGTTTTATCCGGGCACACCGGAAGACGCGACCAAGGAGGCGATGTACCTGGCCTGGCTGGCCGTGAACGCCGTGGCGCTGGTGGCGGCGGTGCTGGCCATATTGGACCTGGGCGTGCTCGCCACGCTGTGCCTGGCGCTGTACGGCCTGCTGGGCCTGACCAGCCTGAGCCATTACGCCCAGGGCTTCTGGAGCGAGCACACGCTGGGGGCCAACGCCACCATTTGCGCCGAGGTGCTCATGGGCTTGGTGCTGGCGGTGCGCGCGGTGCGCCACCTAATGAAAAAGGCCTCCCACCGCGGCGCCGGCCACGGCAGCAGCGCCCGCACTGCGCGGCGCAACGGCGCCACTTCCACTTTCGGCTGACCGCAGCAGCAGGCGCGCCAGCCGCGCTCTTTAGGGCTCAGGGCTGTGCCGCGGGCAGCCACATGGTGAAGCGGCTGCCCTGGCCGACCGTGCTTTGCACCTCCAGCCGCCCGCCCATGCGCTGCAGCAGCTCACGGCTGATGGCCAGGCCTATGCCGGTGCCGGGAATGCCGCGCTGCTCGGCGCCCAAGCGGTTGAAGGGCTCGCCCAACTGCTGCATTTGCTCCGGCGCCAGGCCGGGACCGGTGTCGGCCACGCACAGGCCGCGCAGCGCGCCGTCGTCCGGGCCGCAGCTGCTCAAGCGCACCTCGCCGCCGGCGCGGTTGTACTTGATGGCGTTGGACAGCAGGTTCAGAAGCACCTGGCGCACGCGGCGCGCGTCGCCCAACACGCTGCCCTCCACGGGCTGCTGCGGCGGCAGCACGTGCACGCCGGCCTGGCGGGCTTGGGCCGCGCTCCAGTGCAGGGCCTCCTCCACCAGCGGCGCCAGCGCCACGGGGCGGGCCTGCGGCGCGGCCTGGCCGCGCTCGCCGGCGCCGGCCAGCTCCAGCAGGTCGTCTATGAGCAGCAGCAGGTGCTGGCCGGCCTCGGCGATGTGGCGCGCCCACTCGGCCTGCTGCGGGCCCGGCACCTGGCCGGCGCGCAACTGCAGCAACTGCGCAAAGCCCAGCACGGCGTTCAGCGGGGTGCGCAGCTCGTGGCTCACGCGCGCCAGCAGCGCGCTCTTGGCGCGGCTGGCCTGCTCGGCGCGCTCGCGCTCCAGCTCGGCGGCTTGGGCACGCATGCGGTCGGTGATGTCGCCGTTGACGCCCACCATGCGCACGGGCTGGCCCGGGCCGCCGGACAGGGCCCGCCCCCGCGTCGCCAGCCAGTGCTCGCTGCCGTCCGGCCAGCGCACGCGCAAGTCCATGGCGTAGGGCTCGCCGGCCTCGACGTGGCGGCGCGGCAGCTCGCTGAGCACGCGCTGGTCGTCGGGGTGGTTGGTCAGGCGCGAGAGCTGCCACACGGGGCGCGGATCGCCGGGGTCCAGCCCGCGCAGGCGGTACATGGCCTCGTTCCAGTAGAGGGTGCGGCCGTCCAGGTCGGACTCCCACACGCCCAGCCCCGCAGCCTGCACGGCCAGCGCCAGCCGCTCCAGCTCGTGGCGGCTGTGCGCCTCGGACTCCGCCACCAGCCAGGCCAGCACGCCTTCGCCCTGCGGGCACAGCGTGGCGTCCACGGCCGGCGCACCGGGCAGGCGCAGCAGAGGGGCGGCGGCTTCGCCGGCATCATCCTGAGCGGCGGGCAAGGAGGACGCCGGCGCAGACGGTGGTGCAAGCGGTGGCGCCGCCTCGGCGCAGGCCTGCGCCCAACGCGGCCAGAGGTCCTTGCCCACACCCAGGCGGCGGGCCCAATGTTGGGCGGCCGGGTTGCAGCGCCAGCGCAGCGCCCCGCCGGCGTCACGCCATACGCCCAGGGCAGGATGCGGCGCGGGCCACCAGAGGGCGTCATCCACGGCGGCGCTCCTGACGTGCTGCGGATCAACTCCGCACGGCCATGGGCTCGCCGAGCTTGATCAGGCGCAGCGGCTCCCAGGCCGGGTTCCACTTCAGCCCGCGCTGCGGGAAGAGCATCACCACCGTGGAGCCGAGCAGGAAGCGGCCCATTTCGTCCCCCTGCTTGAGCTCTATAGGCGGGCCGTCGGTGTAAGTCCACTCGCGCACGCCGGCCGGGCGCGGGGGGTTGACCATCCCGTGCCACACGGTGGCCATGCTGCCCACGATGGTGGCGCCCACCAGCACCAGCACCCAGGGGCCGTGCGCGCCTTCGAACACGCACACCACGCGCTCGTTGCGGGCGAAGAGGCCGGGCACGTTGCGGGCGGTGACGGGGTTCACCGAGAACAGCTCGCCGGGCACGTGGATCATGCGCAGCAGCCGCCCGTCGCAGGGCATGTGCACGCGGTGGTAGTCGCGCGGGCTGAGGTAGAGCGTGGCGAAGCTGCCGCCGTTGAAGGTGGCGGCCAGCGCGGCGTCGCCGCCCACCAGCGTGGTGGCCGTGTAGTCGTGGCCCTTGGCCTGGAAGATGCGCCCGGCGTTGACGTCGCCGAACTGGCTCACCGCGCCGTCCACGGGGCAGATGAGGTCGGCCACCGCCAGGGGCCGCGCGCCGGGCTTCAGAGGGCGCGTGAAGAACTCGTTGAAGCTGGCGTAGCTGGTGACGTCAGGGTTGAGCGCCTCGCTCATGTTCACCGCGTAGCGCTTGACGAACCAGCGGATGATGCGCGTGGTCGTTGCCCCGCCCTGCCATGAGGCGACCTTGCCGGCGAACTCGGTCAGCGCCCGCTTGGGCAACAGGTATTGGGCAAGGACGGTGAGGCGGTCTATCAAGGCGGTGTTCCGGTAGCGGCTGAAGCGGGCAAACCTGAAAGTGTAGCGAGGGGTTTCCGCGTGCCGGCTGTCGCCGGGATGCGGAGGTTGGACGCGGCCGGTGCCGCAGGCGCGCACCCTAAGGCTTTAAGGGTTATAGGGGGCGGCGCAGCGGTGTCAGGCTGTTTCGGGGCGGCGCGGCAAGGAGCGGGCCTGCCGCCCTTTCCCTGCTCAACTCGACATCTGCGCCCAGGCCTTGTCCAGCCGCTTGACGCTCACCGGCTGCGGCGTGCGCAGCTCCTGGGCGAAGAAGCTCACGCGCAGCTCCTCCAGCAGCCAGCGGTATTCGTCCAGCCGCGCGTCGTGCTGGCCCTTGAGCTCCGCGACGCGGCGCAGGTAGCGCTGCTCCAGCGGGCGCAGCTCGGCCAGGCGCTGCGCGTCGCGCGCGGGGTCGGCACGCCACTTGTCGAGTCGCATCACCACGGCTTTCAAGTAGCGCGGCAGGTGCTGCAGCGCGGCCCAGGGCGTGCGGGCGATGAAGCGCTTGTCCACCAGCCGCTGAAGCTGGGCCTGGATGTCGTCCACCGCCTCCTTGGGCAGGTTGCGCGTGTCCTTGAGCTTGCGCGCCGCCGCGGCGTACTCGGCCAGCACCAGGCCGGCCTGGCGCGCCACCTCCTGCGCGATGAGGTTCAAGCGGCTGCGGCCCTCCTCGATGCGCGCCTTGAAGGCGAGCTCGTCGGTGGGCAGCGGCTCGCCCAGGAAGGCGCGGTCCAGCGCCACGTCGATGATTTGCGCCCGCAACTCCTCCTGCGTGCCCAGCGGCATGTAGGCCACGGCCATCTTCTGCAGGTCGGGGATGTTCTTCTCCAGGTATTTCAGCGGCTCGCGGATCTGCAGCGCGATGAGGCGGCGCAGGCCCGCGCGGTGCTTCGCGGCGGCCACCTCCGGCTCGTCGAACACCTCGATCTCGACGTGCGTGCCCTTGTCGATCAGCGCCGGGAAGCCCACCAGCGTCTGCGCGCCCTTGCGCAGCTCCATGAGCTCCGGCAGTTCGCCAAAGGTCCAGGCGGTGTACTTCGCGGGCTCCACCGGCGCGGCGGGCGCCGGCGCGGGTGCAGGCACGCGCTGGGCCTTCGCACCGCCGCCACCCCCCGGCGCGGGCGCCGGTGCGGCTTCAGGCGCGGCGGCGGATTGCTTGACCTTGAGCGCCGCCAGCGCCTGGAAGGCCGAGCGCGCCTGGCTGCCCAGCTCGGCCTTGAGCGTGGGCAGGTGGCGGCCCATGCCGAGCTGGCGCCCGTGCTCGTCCACGACCTTGAAGTTCATGAACAGGTGCGGGCTGAGCATGTCCAGCTTGAAGTCGTTGCGCTGCACGGCCAACTGGGTGCGCTCGCGA
This sequence comes from Azohydromonas lata, assembly GCF_034427735.1. Taxonomy (NCBI): domain Bacteria; kingdom Pseudomonadati; phylum Pseudomonadota; class Betaproteobacteria; order Burkholderiales; family Sphaerotilaceae; genus Azohydromonas; species Azohydromonas lata. Next base: position 12,302 of record NZ_JAXOJX010000047.1, on the reverse strand, counting down.
ACGAATTTCAAGACGGCATCAGTCAGCCCGCCGTCGCCGAACGGCACCAGTTCCACGAACTCGGCCGCGGTGTCGGGCAGCGGCACCAGCCGCGAACGCGGACGCTGAGGCAGGCTTTTCATCAGCGCCTGCACCTTGGCCGCCACCATGCCGGGCACGAGCCATTCGCAGCGGTCGTCGCTCACCTGGTTGAGCGCGTAAATGGGCACGGTGACGGTGACGCCGTCGCGCTGGTCGCCGGGCTCGTGCAGGTAGGCTGCGGCGCAGTCGATGCCGCCCAGGCGGATGGTCTTGGGGAAGGCCTCGCTGGTGACGCCCGCGGCCTCGTGGCGCATCAGCTCTTCCTTGCTGAGCTGCAGCAGCCGCGCATCGGCCTTGGCGGCATAGCGGAACCAGCGCTCCAGGCTGGCGCCGCTGTGCACGTCGGCAGGGATGTGGCGGTCGTAGTAGGCGAAGATCAGCTCGTCGTCCACCAGCACGTCCTGGCGCCGCGACTTGTGCTCCAGCTCCTGCACCTGGCGCACCATCTTCTGGTTGTGGGCCAGGAAAGGGAGCTTGGTGTCCCACTCGCCGGCCACCAGGGCCTGGCGAATGAAGATCTCGCGCGCCCCCATCGGGTCCAGCTTGGCGTAGTTCACGCGGCGGTTGTTGTAGATGACGATGCCGTAGAGCGTGGCCCGCTCCAGCGCCACGACCTCGGCGGCCTTCTTCTCCCAGTGCGGGTCCAGCAACTGCGTCTTGATCAGGTGGCCGGCAATGCCGGGCAGCCACTGCGGCTCGATGGCGGCAATGCCGCGGCCGAAGAGCCGCGTGGTCTCCACCAGCTCCGCGGTGACGATCCAGCGCCCGGGCTTCTTGCTCAGGTGCGCGCCGGGATGGCGCCAGAACTTGATGCCGCGCGCACCCAGGTACCAGTCGTCCTCGTCGCTCTTCAAGCCGATGTTGCCCAGCAGGCCCGCCAGCATGGACAGGTGCACCTGCTCGTAGGTCGCCGGAGCGTCGTTGAGCCGCCAACCATGCTCGGCCACCACGGTGTGGAGCTGGGAATGGATGTCGCGCCACTCGCGCACGCGGCGCGGGCTGATGAAGTTCTCGCGCAGCAGCGCCTCGTGCTTGCGCGCCGAGAGCTTGTGGGCCTGGCCGTCGCCGCCGCGGGAGGTGTCCAGCCATTTCCACAGCTTCAAATAGCCGCTGAACTCGGACTTCTCGTCGTCGAAGGGCTTGTGCCTTTGGTCCGCGGCCTGCTGCTGCTCCAGGGGACGGTCGCGCACGTCCTGCACGCTCAGGGCGCTGGCGATGACCAGCACTTCGGTGAGCGCATGGCGCTGGCGGGCCTCGATGATCATGCGGCCGATGCGCGGGTCCAGCGGCAGCTTGGACAGCTCGTGGCCGATGGGCGTCAGCTCGTTGAGGTCGTCCACGGCGCCCAGCTCGGCCAGCAGCGCGTAGCCGTCGGCAATGGCCTTGCGGGGCGGCGGCTCCAGGAAGGGAAAGTCTTCCACCGTGCCCAGGTGCAGGCTCTTCATGCGCAGGATCACGCCGGCCAGCGACGAGCGCAGGATCTCCGGGTCGGTGAAGCGCGTGCGGCCGGCGAAGTCGGTCTCGTCGTACAGGCGGATGCACACGCCGTTGGAGACGCGGCCGCAGCGGCCGGCGCGCTGGTTGGCCGCCGCCTGGCTCACCGGCTCGATCTGCAGCTGCTCGACCTTGTTGCGGTAGCTGTAGCGCTTGACGCGGGCAAGGCCGGAATCCACCACGTAGCGGATGCCGGGCACGGTGAGCGAGGTCTCGGCGACGTTGGTCGCCAGCACGATGCGCGGGCGCGCGCCGGTCTCGAACACGCGGTCCTGCTCCTGCTGCGACAGCCGGGCGAACAGGGGCAGGATTTCCACGCCGGGCGGGTGGTGGCCTCTTAATCGCTCAGCCGCCTCGCGGATCTCGCGCTCGCCGGGCAGGAAGACCAGCACGTCGCCCGGGCCCTGGCGCCAAAGCTCATCGACGGCATCGACGATGGCGTCGTTGAGGTCGAAGTCCTTGCCGTCCTCGAAGGGCCGCCAGCGCTGCTCCACCGGGTAGAGGCGGCCGCTGACGTGGATGACCGGCGCCGGGCCCTTGGCGGACTCGAAGTGCTTGGCGAAGCGGTCGGCGTCGATCGTGGCCGAGGTGACGATGATCTTGAGGTCCGGCCGCCGCGGCAGGAGCTGGCGCAGGTAGCCCAGCAGGAAGTCGATGTTGAGGCTGCGCTCGTGGGCCTCGTCGATGATGATGGTGTCGTAGGCGCGCAGCTCGGGGTCGCCCTGGGTCTCCGCCAGCAGGATGCCGTCGGTCATCAGCTTCACCGACGCACCGGGCTGCAGGCGGTCCTGGAAGCGGACCTTGTAGCCCACCACGTCGCCCAGCGGCGAGTTCAGCTCCTGCGCGATGCGCTTGGCCACGCTGGAGGCGGCAATGCGCCGCGGCTGGGTGTGGCCGATCAGGCGCCCGCCGTTGCCGCGGCCGCGGCCCAGGGCCAGCGCGATCTTGGGCAATTGCGTCGTCTTGCCCGAGCCGGTCTCGCCGCTGACGATGATCACCTGGTGCTCGCGCAGCGCGCGCGCGATCTCGTCGCGCCGGGCGCTGACGGGCAGGCTCTCCGGGAAGGTGATGGGCGGAATGGGCGTGACCGGGCGCGGCGCGGCGCCGGGCCGGGGCTCGCGGGGCTCACGCGGTTCGCGCGGCGGGCGGGCTTCGCGCGGCCCGCGCGGCGGCCGCGCGGCGGCCTCGTCGGGACGGCGGGGCTCCCGGGCGGGCGATTGGGCCGGCTTGTCGGCGCGGCGGCGCTCCTCCTGGTCGGAGGGCGCGGCGTTCGTTCTGGTATCGGGCATGGAGGGCATCGCGGGGCGGGATTATCCGCACCCACCCATCTCGGGACTTTCCCGCGCTGGGGAAGTCCCTGAATCGGAAAGTTTCGCGTCAGCCGGCGCCCTGCCCGGCCCGCCCCTTGGGCCAAGGCGCAAGGCCCCTCCGTGACCTGCATCAGCCTTTGCAGGGTTGCCCTGGATGGCGCGGTCCCAAGCGCCATGCTTGGGCGGCGCATTTCCCGTTTTCTTCAAGGCCGACAAGGACTTCGCGCAGCGTCAAGGGCTGAAAACCCACTGCTACATTCGTTTCGGCTGCACGCATGCGCACCCGCATGCGGCACCGCGCAGCCCGCCGCGATGCACCACCGGCACGACGGCAGGCGGGACGAACGACAAGTACGGAGACAGTCGATGAGCTTGCTGAAGACGGGCCTGAGCGCCCTGGCACTGGCCGCCATGAGCACCCTGGCGATGGCGGCCGACACGATCAAGATTGGCGTTTCGGGCCCCTTCACCGGGGGCTCCTCCTCCATGGGCGTGAGCATGCGCGACGGCGTGCGCCTGGCCGCCGAGGAGATCAACAAGGCCGGCGGCGTGTTGGGCCGCCAGATCCAGCTCGTGGAGCGCGACGACGAGGCCAAGAACGAGCGCGGCGTGCAGATCGCGCAGGAGCTCATCAACAAGGAGCGCGTGGCCGCCGTGGTGGGCTACATCAACACCGGCGTGGCGCTGGCCTCGCAGCGCTTCTTCCAGGACGCCAAGATCCCCGTGATGAACAACGTGGCCACGGGCTCCGTGATCACGCAGCAGTTCGCCGACCAGCCCGAGAACTACGTGTTCCGCAACTCGGCGCACGACAGCATCCAGGCGCCGATGATCGTGGAGGAGGCCGTCGCCCGCCGCGGCTTCAAGAAGGTGGCCATCCTGGCCGACTCCACCAACTACGGCCAGCTCGGCCGCCAGGACCTGGAAAAGGCGCTGGAGCTCAAGGGCCTCAAGCCCGTGGCGGTGGAGAAGTTCAACATCAAGGACGTGGACATGACGGCCCAGCTGCTCAAGGCCAAGGAGGCCGGCGCCGAGGCCATCCTGACCTACGGCATCGGCCCGGAGCTGGCGCAGATCGCCAACGGCATGACCAAGCTGGGCTGGAAGGTGCCCATGATCGGGAGCTGGACGCTCTCCATGGCCAACTACATCGACAACGCCGGCCCCGGCGGCGAAGGCGCGCGCATGCCGCAGACCTTCATCCAGGAGCCCACGACCCCGAAGCGCCAGAGTTTCATCATCAACTACCTGCGCACCTTCAAGCCCAAGAACAACCGCATCGACTCGCCGGTGTCCGCGGCCCAGGGCTACGACTCCATCTACCTGCTGGCCGCGGCCATGCAGCAGGCCGGCTCCACCGAGGGCCCCAAGGTCCGCGCCGCGCTGGAAGACCTCAAGACGCCCGTGGAAGGCGTGGTGACCACCTACAGCAAGCCCTACACGGCCAAGGACCACGAGGCCATCACGGCCAACATCCCGGTGCTGGGCGAGGTCAAGGGCCAGCGCGTGGTCTACGCCTACGAGGCCGACTTCAAGAAGGCCTCCGAGGTGCGCGTCAAGGACGTCAACGCCAAGGGCGCCCTGGTCCAGACCAAGAAGTAATCCGCACCCCCTCTCCACCACTCACAGCGGTCGTGACGCCGCCGCGGGGCGCTCCAGCCCGCGGCGGCGCACTTTGTTGCGGACGTCTTTCGCGGGCCTCGCCATGCAGATCCTGATCCAACTCATCTACAGCGGCATCGCGCTGGGGATGATCTACGCCGTCATCGCCTTCGGCTACCAGCTCACCTTCGCCACCTCCGACACGCTGAACTTCGGCCAGGGCGAGTCGCTCATGCTGGGCGCGCTGGTGGGCCTGTCGCTGGTCAACGCCGGCGTGAACTACTGGCTGATGATTCCCATCGTCTGCCTGTTCGGCGCGCTGCAAGGCGCCCTGGTGGAGCGCATCGGCGTGCGCCCGGCCATCAAGCTCAAGAGCGAGTTCGGCTGGATCATGAGCACCATCGCCCTGGGCATCATTTTTAAAAACGTGGCCGAGAACCTGTGGGGCCGCGATGACCTGAGGTTTCCTTCGCCCTTGCCCGAATCGCCCATGCAGCTGCTGGGCGCCAACGTGCTGCCCATGGAAGTGCTGGTGGTGGTCGGCGCCTTGGCCATGATGCTGGCCGTCGAGTTCTTCAACCGCAAGACCATCTACGGCAAGGCGGTGGTTGCCACTTTCAACGACCGCGACGCGGCGCGGCTCATGGGCATCAACACGGGGATGGTCATCACCTTCTCCTACGCGCTGTCCTCGCTCACCGCCGCGTTCGCCGGCGTGCTGATCGCGCCGCTCACGCTCACCGGCGCCACCATGGGCGCGGTGCTGGGCCTGAAGGCGTTTGCCGTGGCCATCATCGGCGGCCTCACCAGCGGCCTCGGCATCGTGGTGGGCGGGCTCATCCTGGGCATTGCCGAGACCACCACGGGCTTCTACCTCTCCACGGGCTACAAGGACGTGCCCGGGCTGGTGCTGCTGCTCATCGTCCTGGCCGTCAAGCCGCAGGGCCTGTTCGGCAAGACCGCGATCAAGAAGGTGTGAGGCCCGCCATGGCAGTCAATCGTTCCCAGGCCCTGCTGGCCGTGGCCGGCGTGGCGGCCGCGGCGCTGTTCCCGCTGGTGCTGCACAACCCGTACTACATCCACCTGGTCGAGACCATCATGATCTACGCGATCGTGCTGTTCGGCCTGGACATCGTGGTGGGCTACACCGGGCTGGTGTCGCTGGGCCATGCCGGACTCTTCGGCATAGGCGCCTACACCGCGGGCGTGCTGGTGTTCAAGCTGGCCGCGCCGCTGTGGCTCACGCTGCCCGCGGCCATCGCCGTGACGGCCGCCTTCGGCGCGCTGCTGGCGCTGCCGGCGCTGCGGGTGACGGGGCCCTACCTGGCGATGGTCACCCTGGCCTTCGGCACCATCATCCAGATCCTCATCAACGAGATGAGCTTCCTGACCGAAGGTCCCATGGGCATCAAGCTGGACAAGCCGGCGCTGCTTGGGGTAAAGCTCGACGAGGTGGGCTATTACTGGGTGGTGCTGGCGCTGCTGGTGGCCTCACTGGTGTTCGTCCACCGCGTGTTGCGCTCGCACCTTGGGCGCGCCTTCGAGGCGCTGCGCGGCTCGCCCGTGGCCTCGGACTGCATGGGCGTGTCGGTGTACCGCTACAAGGTGCACGCCTTCGTCATCAGCGCGGGCCTGGCGGGCTTGGCCGGCGCGCTCTACGCCTACTCCGAGCAGTACATCAGCCCGAACACCTACAACTTCGAGCAGACGGTGCTGTTCCTGCTGGCCATCATCATGGGCGGCCGCAAGACGCGCACCGGCGCGCTGCTGGGGGCGGCCATCATCGTGATGCTGCCCAAGCTGCTGGACGACATCGACGCCTTCCGCATGGTGTCCGTCGCCATGGCCGTGATCGTCACCGCGGGCGCGGTGGTGGCGCTGCAGCGCGGCAAGGCCACCGCCGTGCAGGCCGCCATTCCGGTGGCGGGCAGCCTGGCGCTGGCGGCCCTCTCCTTCGTGCTGACCACCATGACGGACTGGCGACTGTCCATCTTCGGCCTGATCACGCTCTTCGTCGTCTACTACCTGCAGGACGGCATCGTCGGCTTCATTCGCAGCGCCCTCAACCGCCAGCGCAGCGTGGCTGACGACGCGGAAGACACGCAGGCGCTGGGTTCGGCCGGCGCCGACGCGGTGTCGCAGGCCGCGGCTGGCGGCGCGCGCGGCGAGCCGCTGCTGCAGGCGCAAGGCGTGCTCATGCGCTTTGGCGGCCTCAAGGCGCTCAACGAGGTGGACCTCAGCATCGCCCGCGGCAGCATCCACGGCCTCATTGGTCCCAACGGGTCGGGCAAGAGCACCATGATGAACGTGCTCACCGGCATCTACGTGCCCACGGCCGGCGCCATCACCTTCGACGGGCGCTCGGTGGTTGGGCGCACCTCGTCCGACATCGCCCTGTCCGGCATCGCGCGCACCTTCCAGAACGTTCAGCTCTTCGGCGAGATGACGGCGCTGCAGAACGTGCTGGTGGGCCTGCACCACAGCTTCAAGTCGGGGCTGCTGGACGTGTCGCTGCACACGCCGCGCTACGCCCGCGAGAACCTGCGCGGCACGGCGCGCGCGCTGGGGCTGCTGCGCTTCGTGGGCCTGGGCGAGCTGGCGCACGAGCAGGCGCGCAACCTCCCCTACGGCAAGCAGCGGCTGCTGGAGATCGCCCGCGCGCTGGCGCTGGAGCCGCGGCTGCTGCTGCTGGACGAGCCCGCGGCGGGCCTGACCGCGCCGGACATCAAGGAGCTCATCGCCATCATCCGCAAGGTGCGCGACCACGGCATCACGGTGATCCTCATCGAGCACCACATGGACGTCGTCATGGGCCTGTGCGACACGGTCTCGGTGCTGGACTTCGGCCAGAAGATCGCCGAAGGCGCCCCTGCCGCCGTGCAGTCCGACGCCAAGGTCATCGAGGCCTACCTCGGCGGCCAGGCCGCCTGACCCGCTTCAACCGCAAACCCCACACATGCTCAACATCCACAAGCTGTGCGCCGGCTACGGCAAGGTGCAGGTGCTGCACGAGGTGTCCATGGACGTGGCCAAGGGCCAGGTGGTCACGCTCATTGGCTCCAACGGCGCGGGCAAGACCACCACCATGCGCGCCGTCTCCGGAATGATCCGGCCCAGCGCCGGCCAGATCAGCCTCAACGGGCGGCGCATCGACGCGCTGGAGTCGCACCACATCGCCCGCCTGGGCCTGGCGCACTCGCCGGAGGGCCGGCGCGTGTTCGCCACCATGAGCGTGGCCGACAACCTCGTGCTGGGCGCCTTCCCGCGCCTGACGGGCAGCCGGCCCAAGGGCGACGTCAAGGCCGACCTGGAGCGGGCCATGGAGCTGTTTCCGCGCCTGAAGGAGCGGCGCAACCAGCTCGCCGGCACGCTCTCCGGCGGCGAGCAGCAGATGCTGGCCATGGCGCGCGCCGTCATGCTCAACCCCGAGGTGGTGCTGCTGGACGAGCCCTCCATGGGCCTGGCGCCCATCCTGGTCGAGGAGGTGTTCCGCATCATCGAGCGGCTCAAGGCGCAGGGCGTGACCATGCTGCTGGTCGAGCAGTTCGCCGCCGCGGCGCTGGCCGTGGCCGATTACGGCTACGTGCTGGAAAACGGCCGCATCGCCGTGCACGGCCCGGCCCACAAGCTGCGCGACGACCCGGCGGTGAAGGCGGCCTACTTGGGCGGCGCGCACTGAGCGCCACGGGCATAGGCGCGGGCGCGGGCCAAGGCGGCCGCGCAGACGGGGCAGCGCCAGCCGCGCAGGCCCGGCGAATACCCCCAGCAAAGCCGGCCTTGGGCGGCGTCAGCAGCCCGGCGGCGGCCCCTGCTTTCAGGGGCATGCAAGAATTCCGGATTGACCGGCCTTGACCGCCGCCCCCCGCCCGCCTTTGCCTATTGCCGCCGCTGCCGTGAGCCTCGTCTTTCCGCACACCTTCGTTCCCTGGTTCCGGGCGGTCGCGCCCTACATCCACGCCTACCACGGCAAGACCTTCGTCATCGGCCTGGCCGGCGAGGCCATTGCCGCGGGCAAGCTCAACCAGTTCGCACAGGACCTCTCCATCCTGCAGGCCATGGGCATCAAGCTGGTGCTGGTGCACGGCTTCCGGCCGCAGGTCAACGAGCAGCTTGCCGCCAAGGGCCACGCCTCGCGCTACAGCCACGGGCTGCGCATCACCGACGAGGTGGCGCTGGACTGCGCGCAGGAGGCCGCGGGGCAGTTGCGCTTCGAGATCGAAGCCGCTTTCTCCCAGGGCCTGCCCAACACGCCCATGGCCAACGCCACGGTGCGCGTGGTGTCGGGCAACTTCCTCACCGCGCGCCCGGTGGGCATCGTGGACGGCGTGGACTTCATGCACAGCGGCGTCGTCCGCAAGGTGGACGCGGCGGCGATCCGCCGCGCCATCGAGTCCGAAACGCTGGTGCTGCTCTCGCCCTTCGGCTTCTCGCCCACGGGCGAGGCCTTCAACCTCGCCATGGAAGAAGTGGCCACCGCCACCGCCGTGGCGCTGCAGGCCGACAAGCTGCTGTTCCTCACCGAGATGCCCGGCATCCGCGAGGACCTGAACGACCCGGAAAGCGCCATAGACACCGAGCTGTCCGTGGCCGAGGCCGAGCGGCTGCTGGCCTCGCTGCCGCGGCCCACGCTGCCCACGGACACCGCCTTCTACCTGCAGCACTGCGTGCGCGCCTGCCGCGGCGGCGTGGAGCGCTCACACATCCTCCCGTACTCCGTGGACGGCGCGCTGCTCATGGAGGTCTTCACCCACGACGGCATCGGCACCATGGTGGTGGACGAGAAGCTGGAGAGCCTGCGCGAGGCCACCAGCGACGACGTGGGCGGCATCCTGCAGCTCATCGAGCCCTTCGAGCGCGACGGCACCCTGGTGCGGCGCGAGCGCACGGAGATCGAGCGCGACATCGCCAACTACACCGTCATCGAGCACGACGGCGTGATCTTCGGCTGCGCGGCGCTGTACCCCTACCCCGAGGCGCACACGGGCGAAATGGCGGCGCTGACCATCTCGCCGCAGGTGCAGAGCCAGGGCGACGGCGAACGCATCCTCAAGCGTGTGGAGCAGCGCGCCAAGGCGCTTGGGCTGGCGAGCATCTTCGTGCTCACCACGCGCACCAAGCACTGGTTCGTCAAGCGCGGGTTCTCGCAGGTGGACCCCGATTGGCTGCCCGAGGCCAGAAAGCGCAAGTACAACTGGGACCGGCGCTCGCTAGTGCTGGTCAAGAAACTCACCTGACAACCCCCGACAACCTCATTACACGAAGGAGAACCGACATGGCACGAGTGGTTCAGTGCGTTTATCTGAAGAAGGAAGCCGAGGGACTGGACTTTGCGCCCTACCCGGGCGAGCTGGGCAAGCGCATCTACGACAACGTCAGCAAGGAAGCCTTCGAGCAGTGGAAGCGCCACCAGACCATGCTGGTCAATGAAAACCGCCTCAACCTGGCCGACACGCGCGCCCGCCAATACCTGGCGCGGCAGATGGAGCGTTTCTTCTTCGGCGAAGGCGCCGACCAGCCCACCGGTTTCGTTCCGCCCTCGGCCTGATTTTTTCGATCCGCCGCCGGGCCTGCGCCCGGCGGGCCGCGCCAATATGGTGGCGGCCCAACACATTCCCTGCCGGGAAACGTTTCGGCGAATCGACCCGTGAATACTCCCCCACGGGTCCAGGCACAGCAAGGCAATTGACAGCTTGTCGTTCACAGCGAAACAGTGCGGCAACGTTTGAATATCGGCACATATCTCCTCCAACCCTGGCACGGAACGGTATGTGGGCAAAAGCGGTGATATATTTCGCCTTGCCCACATAACGAGGAGATGAGAATGACCTCCCTTCAAGAACTCCTGAACCAGCGTGCCGAGCTGGAGCGCCAAATTGCCGAAACCCAGCGTCAAGAGCGTTCCGAAGCCATTGCCACCATTCGCCAGCTGATGGCCGACCATGATTTGTCCATCGAGGACGTCACGGCCACGCGGGGTGCTTCGCGCTCGGCCGCTTCGGCCACCGATGGCCGCCGCGCCAAAGTGGCCGCCAAATATCGCAATCCCGCCACCGGCGAAAGCTGGACCGGCCGTGGCCTGCAGCCCAAGTGGCTCAAGGCGGCTTTGGCCGAAGGCAAGCAACTGGCCGACTTTTTGATTCCCGACGCGGCCTGATCCGCGTTTGAAGCTTTCTCCCGGCTTTCCCGAACTTTTGCCTGGACGTTTGCCTGCACTTTCGCCCAAGCTTTTGCCGGAGCCTTTCTCCCGTTTTTTTGCCGGCGTGGCAACGGGATTGAGCCGGAGAGCTTCACTGCCTGAGCTGATTCAAATCAGGCTTTGTACCGTGCTTGATGCACGATGTTTTGCCGATTCGACGAGTCGCCATGAAAAAGCCGCCTTTTATGGGCGGCTTTTTTCTTGCTGCGTGGATTCAAAAAATATTTTCAGTCACCGCCTCAATTTTCAAGGTCCGGGCGTGCACAAGTGCGCGGGGTGCGGGCGACCGTTGGGCGCACGAAGCCGCCACGGGGCGCCGGGGCGTGGCGCTTGGCTAGACTCCCCGGATGATCCCACCCGGCTTCGTTCAGGAATTGCTGTCGCGCGTGGACCTCGTGGAGCTCGTGGGCCGCCAGGTCCAGCTCAAGAAAACCGGGGCCAACTACGTCGGCCTGTGCCCCTTCCACGGGGAGAAGAGCCCCAGCTTCACCGTCAGCCCAAGCAAGCAGTTCTATCACTGCTTCGGCTGCGGGGCCAACGGCGACGCCATCCGCTTTCTCACCGAGCAGCATGGGCTCGGCTTCGTCGAGGCCGTCAAGGACCTGGCCCAGCAGGTGGGCCTGACCGTGCCGGAGGACGAGGCCGATCCGCGCCGCAAGGAGCTTGCCGCCCAACAGCGCGAGCACGAGGCCACGCTGGCCGACGTGCTTGGCCGCGCCGCGACGCACTACCGCAAGCAGCTCAAGGCCAGCCCGCGCGCCATCGACTACCTCAAGGGCCGCGGCCTCTCCGGCGAGATCGCCGCGCGCTTCGCGCTGGGCTACGCGCCGGACGGCTGGCGCGGCCTGGCCAGCGTGTTCCCGCGCTACGACGACCCGCTGCTGGCCGAGTCGGGGCTGGTCATCGTCCAGGGCGAGGACGGGCCGGAGCAAAAGCGCTACGACCGCTTCCGCGACCGCATCATGTTCCCCATACGCAGCGTCAAGGGCGAGGTCATCGCCTTCGGCGCGCGCGTGCTCGACAAGGGTGAGCCCAAGTACCTCAACTCGCCGGAGACGCCGCTGTTCCACAAGGGCCGCGAGCTCTACGGCCTCTACGAGGCGCGCGGCGCGCTGCGCGACAGCGGCTACGTGCTGGTCACCGAGGGCTACATGGACGTGGTGGCGCTGGCGCAGCTGGGCCTGCCCCACGCCGTGGCCACGCTGGGCACGGCCTGCACGCCGGAGCACGTGGCCAAGCTGCTGCGCTTCACGGACCAGGTGGTGTTCAGCTTCGACGGCGACGCCGCCGGGCGCCGAGCCGCGGCGCGCGCGCTGGAGGCGGCGCTGCCGCATGCCACCGACACGCGCTCCTTCCGCTTCCTGTTCCTGCCGGCCGAGCACGACCCGGACTCCTTCGTGCGCGAGCACGGCAAGGAGGCCTTCGAGCAGGCCGTGGCGCAGGCGGTGCCGCTGTCGCAGCAGTTGCTGGAGCTGGCGGCGCAGGAGTGCGACCTCGCCAGCGTCGAGGGCCGCGCGCGCATGCTGGCGCAGGCCAAGCCGCTGTGGAGCGCCTTGCCAGAAGGCGCGCTGCGGCTGCAGCTGTTGGGCGAGCTGGCCCGCCGCGGCGCGCTGCCGGCC